>JAEWBA010000029.1 GCA_023391395.1 Pseudomonadota bacterium | reverse complement strand
GGTTTGCCGTTTCCGCCGCGACCGATACGCGCGCATCATGCCAACCCGCTTGCGCGCCTTCCAGCCGGGACTGCGCGGCATCGCGGCTGGCGCGATTGCCACCGAACACATCGATTTCCCAGGAAGTTTGCAGAGCCGCTTGCGAGGTGGTGCCCATGGGCAGCGGCGGCTGGGCGCTGGTGCGCTCGACGGCGGCTACCGCATCAAGATTAGGCAGCAGGGTTGCTCCGCTGGCCACGCGGGCGGCACGCGCCTGTTCGATCCGCGTGGCGGCAGAGGCAATCGTCGGGCTGGCAGCCTGCGCCGCCTCGATCATCCGCACCAGTAGCGGATCACCGTGCTGCTGCCACCATTGCGACAGATCGGTGAGCTTGCCTTGGTGCGGCAAGGAAGAACCGGAATCGGAAACCGTAGAAGCATTCCATTGCGCCGGCGCAAGGGCGGAGAGCTGGGGCGGCGGTTCGGGCGTGGCGCATGCCGCAAGCAAACCTGCCAGGACCACGGTGGCATATCGTTGATGTGCATTCATGTTCTTATTGTTCATCGGGCGAAGCGGAGTGGCGGCCGAAGCCGGCTGCGCGGGCGATTCGGCACGCACTATAGCACTTGGTCACACGGCCACCAGCAAGGCGCGACCGGGGCAATGCGTTCCTGCGAGCTCCGGCCGGCAATGCTTTCTCTCTTGATTGGTCAGGCGGAAAATTATGTTCCTCTCTGGTCGCCCGCACACGCGCTTTGCGACGAAAAGCGGGAATAATGTAGTGAGCCGCCAGCCGGCATGACGAGTGGAGTGCCGGCACGGCGGCTTAATGCGGCGGACTCGTTCGCAGCCGGTTTGCTAGCCCGGAATTTCCGGTTCGACCAGTTGCGCCAGCAGCATGAGCGACTCCTGCCAGCCGAGATAGCAGGCTTCCACGGGAATGACTTCGGGGATGCCTTCCTGCACCACTTCCAGCTCCGTTCCACAGGACACTTTCTTCAGCGATACGGTGGTCTGCATCTCGCCCGGCAAATTGGGATCATCGAACTTGTCCGAGTAGCGCAGGCGCTCGTTCGGCACCAGTTCCAGATATTGTCCGCCGAAGGCATGACTGGTTCCCGTGCTGAAGTTCGTAAACGACATCTTGTAGGAACCGCCCACCTTGGCGTCGGCTTGATGCACCTTGCCGGTGAAGCCATGGGGCGGCAGCCATTTGACCATGGCGTCAGGGTCCAGAAAGGCGCGATAGATTTTCTCGGGGCTGGCCTTCAGAACACGGTGAAGGCGAACGGTATTTCCAGGCATGCTTATCTCCTCTTATGGATGGTGGGTCTTTGAGGCATCACTGTTCTTGCGGCACAACGACCATCCAGGGCACGCCAAAACGGTCCTGAAGCATGCCGAAGCGCGGCGAGAAAAAGGTCTTGGCCAGGGGCACGCGCACCTCGCCGCCTTCTGCGAGCACGGCAAACAGGCGTTCCGCTTCGGCTTCGTCCACAGCCGACAGCGATAGGGAAAAGCCGCTGAAGTCCGGCTTGTCGGCGGTAGGGTCATCGGAAGCCATCACCACGCTGTCGCCGATGCGCAGGCTCACATGCATGATGTGCTCCTCCGAACCTGGGGGGCACATGTCGGGCGGCGGCATCTCGGGGCTATCCTTGTAACGCATCATCATGTCCACCTCGGCGCCGAGCGCCTTCCGGTAGAACTCGACAGCCTCGGCACAGCGGCCGGCGAAGAAAAGATAGGGCTGGACTTGCACGGCTTTCTCCTTTGCAGGGTCGGGAAAATCAGGATGCGGTTGCGGCGTCTTCCGGCGCCGGTGCCTGTATGCCGGCACCGAGCATCGTGGCGCTGAGCAGGGCAGCCGCGGCAGCGAAGACCGCACCGGCGGCAAAAGCCGCCTGATAGCCTCCATTGAGCGCGGCCAGAGCGTCGGTGCCGGCGGCCGCCAGGCTTTCGCTACGGGCGGCTGCCAGGCTGGCAAGGACAGCCAGGCCGAGCGCGCCGCCCATCATGAAGGCGGTATTGACGACGCCTGAGGCCAGCCCGGATTCGCTTGGTTCAACTTCGCTCATGGCCACCAACAGCACCGGATTGAAGGCATTGCCGGCTCCCAAGCCGAGCAGCAGCATGCCCGGCAACACGTCGATCAGGAAATTGCCGTCGAGCGGCGCGCGTGCAAAGCAGGCGAGGCCAGCCGCAATCAGAAGCATGCCGCTTGCCAGCGGTAGCCGGGTGCCGTAGCGCATCACGAGCTTGGCCGACAGGCCAAGCGAGAACACGCCCATGATGAGGTTGGCCGGCAGGAAAGCCAGGCCGACCTGCAAGGGCGTATAGCCCAGCACCTGTTGCAGGTAGAGCGCGGCGAGGAAGAACCAGGCAAACATTGCGGCCGACCACAGTATGCCAACCACGTTGGCGACGGCGACATTGCGCAAGCGGAAGATGCGCAAGGGCACCAGCGGCGCGGCAATGCGTGCCTCGATGGCGAGGAAGGAAGCAAACAGCAGCGCCGCGATGGCCAGCAGCGCCAGCGTGCGGAACGAGGTCCAGCCGGCTTCATTGCCATTGACGATGGCATAGACGGCGATCATCAGCGAGGCGGTAACCGTGACCGCGCCGGCGACATCGAGCCGCTGACCGGCAGCCGAACCGCGCGCGGCCGGCAGGTAGACCATGCAGAGCGCGAACACGGCGGCACCGATCGGCAGGTTGACCAGGAAAATCCAGTGCCAGTTGAGCGCGTCGGTGAGAACGCCGCCGAGCAATACGCCGAGGCTGCCGCCACCGGCCATGACAAAGCCGAATACGCCCATGGCTTTTGCCCGCTCGCCCGGATCGGTGAACAGGTTCATGATCAGCGACAGCGCCACCGCCGAGACGACGGCACCTGCCACACCCTGCGCCGCACGCGCGGCGATCAGCACGGTCTGCGATTGCGCCAGTCCGCAGGCGAGCGAAGCCAGAGTGAAGGCGGCGATTCCGAGCAGGAACAGGCGGCGCTGCCCGAACAGGTCGCCCAGCCGCCCGCCCAATAGCAGGAAGCCGCCGAAGTTCAGCATGTAGGCGTTCACTACCCAGACCAACTCGGTTTCCGAAAAGCCGAGGTCGGCGCGGATCGAGGGCAGCGCGACATTCACAATGGTCGAATCGAGCACGATCATCAGGTCGCCCAGGCAAAGCAGGCAGAGCGCCACCCAACGCTTGCTGTGGTCGATGATCATGGGCGCTCTCCCGTGCAGTCTTGTAGCGAGGCGGCGGATGGCGTGCTCATGGATTTCCTTTCGGTTTGTTGTTTTGGCAAAGTATAACGATTCACTTGCATAATGCAAGCGTGTTATGATCGCACCTATGAAACGAGCAGAAAACAAATCGCACTGCCCGGTGAATTACGCACTGGAAACCTTCGGCGATACCTGGTCGCTGCTGATCGTGCGCGACATCGTGTTTTGGGGCAAAAAGACCTACAGCGAATTTCTCGATTCTGGCGAGGGCATCGCCACCAATGTGCTGGCCGCGCGCCTGGCACACCTGGAGCAAAAGGGGATACTCAGGAAGGAACCGCATGAAAGCGACCGCCGCAGGGAGATCTACACCCTGACGGAAAAAGGCTTGGGCCTGATCCCCATTCTGCTGGAAATGTCGGGATGGAGCGCCCAGCACGATCCGGAGACGACTGCGCCACAGCAGTTTGTCGCCGCGGTGTATGCCAACCGAGATCAGATGTTCCAGCTGATCCAAGACAAGGTGCGCAGCGGTGGCTCGCTGTTCGGCGGCAAGGACCCCTTGCTGGTGCGCTAGCGCTCTGGTGTGATGACTTCAGCGGCGAAGAAGGCAGGCCGACCCGGTATACGCTGCCGACACGGACCGGAGTGATCGCCCTTAGGCTTCCACTGCGGGCGGATCGACGTCGCCAGC
Source organism: Pseudomonadota bacterium (assembly GCA_023391395.1). GTDB lineage: Bacteria > Pseudomonadota > Gammaproteobacteria > Burkholderiales > Burkholderiaceae_D > Noviherbaspirillum. The sequence goes on along the minus strand of JAEWBA010000029.1, from coordinate 2,606 downwards.
TGCGATACAGGCAGCGGCGGTAAACAACACGTCGCTGGAGGAGTTCAGCGCCGTTTCGGCCGCGTCCTGCAGGATGGAAATGACAAAGCCGATTGCCACCACCTGCATGGCGACTTCGGCGGGAATGCCGAACAATCCGCAAGCCAGGGGAATCAGGAGCAGCGAGCCGCCGGCCACGCCAGAGGCGCCGCAGGCACACACTGCCGCGACCACGCTTAACAGGATGGCGCTGGAAATATCGACTTGGATATCCAGCGTATTGACCGCCGCCATGGTCAGCACCGTGATGGTGATCGCGGCGCCAGCCATGTTGATGGTGGCACCCAGTGGGATCGATACCGAATAAGTGTCTTCATGCAGCCCGAGGCGCTTGCACAATTGCAGGTTCACCGGGATATTGGCCGCCGAGCTGCGCGTGAAAAAGGCAGTGATGCCGCTCTCGCGCAAACAGGTCAATACCAGCGGATAGGGATTGCGCCGGATCTTCCAGTAAACGATGGCGGGATTGATGACCAGCGCGACGAACAGCATGCAGCCGAGCAGTACGGCAAGCAGGCGTACATAGCCCAGCAGCGCTCCCAGCCCTTCCTCGGCAAAGGTGGCGGCAACCAGTCCAAAGATGCCCAGCGGCGCCAGCCGGATCACCATCCTGACGATGGTCGACACGCCATGCGCCAGATCGCTCACCGCCACGCGTGTGCCCTCGCCGGCATGCCGCAGCGTCAGGCCAAGGGCCACCGCCCAGGCTAGGATGCCGATGAAGTTGCCGTTCAGGAGTGCATTCACCGGATTGTCCACCACGCTCAGCAACAGGTTGTTCAACACGTCGCCGATGCCGCCGGGCGGCGCTGCCGTAGATGCGGGCACATTCAGGCTCAGCGTTGAAGGCAGGGCAAAGCTGACAATCACCGCCAGCACGGCGGCCGAGAAGGTGCTCAACAAATACAAAAAGAGAATCGGCCGGATATGCGTCTGCTGACCCTGCTTGTGATTGCCGATGGAAGACATCACCAGTACGAACACCAGCACCGGTGCCACCGCCTTGAGCGCGCTGACGAACAGGGTGCCCAGAAATGCGCAGGCCGCCGCTGCCGGCGGATAAAGTAAGGCCAGCACGAGGCCGGCCACCAGGCCGATGGCGATCTGCGTGACCAGGCTCGCGCGCAGGACCGGTTGCAAGAAGGAGAGGCGGCGAAGTTCAGGCATGTTGGGCATCGGTGACAGGGCGGCCACGCAAAGAGGTAGTCATCTTCGTGAAACGGCCGCATCTCCGGCCGCGTGCCGTCGCGGAAGAAGAATGCGGCAAGGTGAGGGCGGGTCCATCCACATCGAGCAAAGCGCTATGGGCCAAGATGGAACGGCGTCTGCGGACAGCATGCCGTCCGCCTGCACCACGGCACAAGCTGGCAAATGTGTGCGCGCCCGGTGCAAGTGCTGCTGCAGGGCGGCGCAACACTTTCGCCATCATTTTGATGGCCGCTCCTGTTTTCCGCCCGCCGGGAAATCAAAGATCAGGCAGGTCGTGGTGGCATGTCCGTACAGCTTGCCGGCGGCATCGTAAATTCTGCCTTCGGCAATCGCGGTCTGGCCGCCCAGATGCACGACCTTGCCTTCGGCGCGTACCAGCGGCACCTTGTCCGTAAGCGCGCGCAGCATGTTGACCTTCAGCTCCAGGGTGGTATAGGCCTTTCCGGCCGGTAGTGCCGCATGCACGGCGCAGCCGACGGCGGAATCCAGCAGGGTGGCGAACCAGCCGCCATGGACCGAGCCCATGGGATTGTAATGGCGGAATTGCGGACGCCCCTGAAACACCGCGCGGCCCTTCTCAATTTCGACGGCGAGGAAGTCCAGGGTTTCGCAAATCGGCGGCATCGGCAAGGCACCGCTGAACATATCTTCAAACATCTGCAAACCGCTCTTGCCGGCGACCTGCTCGATGCCGGCGACACCGAAGCGGCCGCGCGGATCGCCGTACGCCCCACGGATTTCCTCTTCGCGTTTTCTCCACGCCTCCAGTACTTCCATTTCCTGCGTCATCCTTTCCTCCTCCGGAATGGCAATAGCGGCAGTGTGCCGGCATTGCCTGTTTATTGGGCAGCGCATCGCTGAATTGCGGTCACGCTTGTCGGATAGCCTACCTTCTTTTGCATCTTTTCACCGGCGGCGCATGATGCTTTGGCATTTCATGGGCATTCGCCGGAAAAAATCGCCCCGTCCCGTGGACGCCGGCCCCGTGCATGCCTTAGCATGACAGCCTTGCGGGGTGCCCTCGCCATGGCTTTCCATGGCAGCGCGCCGCTTTCCCGACGGGGCGCAAGTCCGCGCATCCGCCTGTTCTCATTTTCCTCGCAATGACTCCTCCGCTTTTTTTTGCATCGCTCGGCATTGCCTCCGGCATGTGCGTGCTAGCTGCGCTCGCGCTCGGCTGGCTGCTTGGGCGACTCGCCCCCGCCTATCTTCGCGGCCTGCAAGGCCTCGCTTTCGCCATGATTCTCGCCAGCGGGCTGGAAGCGGCCTCGCTCCTGTTTTCGCCCGACGCCTATGAAGATCCCCGCGCCGTGCTGTCGCGCGTGGTCCTGGTACTGGTTGCCGGCCTTGCACTGCGC
>JAEWBA010000277.1 GCA_023391395.1 Pseudomonadota bacterium | reverse complement strand
CAGTTCGGCTTCACCATTTCCTTCCACATCATCTTCCCGGCAATCACCATCGGCCTGGCCAGTTATCTCACTGTGCTGGAAGCCTGCTGGCTGCGTACGAAGAACGGTGTCTACCGGGATCTGTACCATTTCTGGTCCAAGGTCTTCGCGGTCAATTTCGGCATGGGCGTGGTGTCCGGCATCGTGATGGCCTACCAGTTCGGGACCAACTGGAGTTATTTTTCGGAATTTGCTGGCGGCGTCACCGGCCCGCTCCTGGCCTATGAGGTGCTTACTGCCTTCTTCCTCGAAGCCGGTTTCCTGGGCGTGATGCTGTTCGGCTGGAATCGCGTCGGTCCCACATTGCATTTCATGTCCACCGCCCTGGTCGCCCTGGGCACGCTGATTTCAACGACCTGGATCCTGGCCTCGAACAGCTGGATGCAGACGCCGCAGGGCCACGAGATCATCGATGGCCGGATCGTCCCGGTCGACTGGCTAGCTGTCATCTTCAATCCCTCGTTTCCCTATCGGCTGATGCACATGAGCATCGCGGCCTTCCTTGCGACTGCGCTCATCGTCGGCGCTTCGGCGGCCTGGCATCTGCTGCGCGGCCACGACAACCCGCCGATTCGCAAGATGCTCGCGATGAGCGTGGGCCTGCTGCTCTTTGTCGCCCCGCTGCAGGCAGTGGTCGGGGACTTTCACGGACTCAATACGCTCAAGCACCAACCCGCGAAGCTGGCGGCCATGGAAGGGCATTGGGAAAACGGCCCGCCCGGGGAGGGTGTGCCCTTGATCCTGTTCGGCTGGCCCGACATGCAGCGCGAGGAAACTCGCTTCGCCGTGGGAATCCCGCGGCTCGGCAGCGTGATCCTGACGCATTCCCTGGATGGGCAATTTCCTGGCTTGAAGGACTTTGCCCCCGAAGACCGGCCCAATTCGACGGTGGTGTTCTGGACCTTCCGCATCATGGTCGGGCTTGGTTTCCTGATGATCGCGCTAGGCGTTTGGGGGGCTTGGCTCCACTGGCGCGGCACTCTCTGGAGATCGCGCGCCTTTCTGCGTTTCGCGCTATGGATGGGACCGGCAGGCTTGCTGGCCATCCTGATGGGATGGTTCACCACGGAGATCGGCCGCCAGCCATGGGTGGTGTATGGCCTGCAGCGTACCGCCGATGCCGTGTCGCCGCATGGGGTGCTCCAACTCAGCGTGACCCTGATCATCTTCATCCTGGTGTATTGCGCCGTGTTCGGCGCCGGCGCCGGTTACGTGCTGCGACTGATACGCGTCGGGCCTTCGCCGCATGAGGGCGAGCAGCCGCGCGAAGGCGGGCCGGGACAGCAGCGGCAGCCGATGCGTCCGCTGTCGGCCGCCTCCGAATACGAACAAGAACCATCCGCTGCAGGGAGCTGAAGCTATGGGTATCGATCTTCCCCTCATCTGGGCCGTCATCATCCTGTTCGGCATCATGATGTACGTGGTGATGGACGGCTTCGATCTCGGCATCGGCATGCTCTATCCCTTCTTCCCGAAGAAAGAGGATCGCGATGTCATGATGAACACCGTGGCGCCGGTCTGGGACGGCAACGAAACCTGGCTGGTGCTGGGCGGGGCAGGGCTCCTGGCCGCCTTTCCGCTGGCGTACTCGGTGGTGCTGACGGCGCTCTACCTGCCGCTGATCTTCATGCTGATCGGCCTGATCTTCCGCGGCGTGGCCTTCGAGTACCGCTTCAAGGCACGCGAACATGAGCGGCACTTCTGGGACAAGGCCTTCATCGGCGGTTCGTTTGCGGCGACCTTCTTCCAGGGCATCACGCTGGGCACCTTCATCAAGGGTATCCCGGTCGTCAATGGCGCCTATGCAGGCGGCCCGCTCGATTGGCTTGCACCCTTCCCCCTGTTCACGGGTGTCGGCCTGGTAGTTGCCTTCACGCTGCTCGGCAGCACCTGGCTGATCATGAAAACGGAAGGGGAACTGCAGTCGCGGGTCTATGAGATCACGCGCTGGCTAGCCCTGGTGCTGCTGGCGGTCATTGTCGTCATCAGCATCTGGACGCCCCTGACCCACGAGGGCATCGCGCGGCGCTGGTTCAGTTTCCCGAACCTGATCTGGTTCTCGCCAGTGCCGATCCTGGTGGTGGTGAGTACGGTAGCGCTGGTGCGCGCCGTCGCCAGACGAGCGCACGTCACGCCTTTCTTGTGCACCTTGGCCCTGGTGTTCCTCGGCTACAGCGGCCTGGGCATCAGCCTCTGGCCGAACATCATCCCGCCCTCGATCTCCATCTGGGAAGCTTCGGGCCCGCCGCAAAGCCAGGGTTTTGCGCTGGTCGGCGCCTTGCTCATCATCCCGGTTATACTCGTCTACACGGTGTGGGCGTATTACGTCTTTCGCGGCAAGGTCAAGCATGGGGAGGGTTACCATTGATGGACCCGGAATCCGACGCGTCCGGCCCCTGGTGGAAGAAGTTGGGCTGGCTGGTGCTCCTGTGGGTGCTTGGTGTCGCCGCGCTCGGTGTGGTCGCCTATGGCATTCGCCTCTTGATGAATGCCGCCGGCCTGACTATCTGATCGGCTGAAAGCGTCCGCACCCGCCGCTGCCGCTCAGCCAGCGGCTTCTTCAACCCGTTTCAAGCAATCCGACATGAGCCGATTCTGGAGCCCCGTGGTCAAGGGGCTGACGCCTTACGTGCCGGGCGAGCAGCCGAAACTGCCCGACCTGGTCAAGTTGAACACCAATGAAAATCCCTACGGGCCTTCGCCCCGCGTTCTGGAAGCGATCCACGCGGCGGCAGGCGAGCTTTTGCGCCTGTATCCCGATCCGAATGCCAGCGAACTGAAGCAAACCATCGCCGACTACCACGGCGTATCGCCGGACGAGGTTTTCGTCGGCAACGGCTCGGATGAAGTCCTGGCGCTGGCATTCATGGCCTTGCTCAAGCATGAGGCGCCGCTGCTGTTCCCCGACGTGACCTACAGCTTCTACCCGGTGTACTGCGGGCTGTTCGGCATCGACTACAAGCAGGTGCCGCTGGACGAGGCCATGCGCATTCGTCTCGAGGATTATCGGCAGCCCTGCGGCGGCATCATCTTTCCCAATCCGAACGCGCCCACCGGCATCGGCCTGGCGCCCGCCGCCATCGAAGCGCTGCTGCAGGAACATCCGGACAGCGTCGTCGTGGTCGACGAAGCCTATATCGACTTCGGCGGCGGGAGCGTGATCCCCCTGGTGCGCCGCCATCCGAACCTGCTCGTGGTGCAAACCCTCTCCAAGTCGCGCTCGCTGGCCGGACTGCGCGTCGGCTTTGCGGTCGGCCAGCCGGAATTGATCGAGGCGCTGGAGCGGGTGAAAAACAGCTTCAATTCCTATCCTCTGGATAGGCTGGCGGTCGCCGGCGCCGTGGCCTCGTTTCGCGACGAAGCCTATTTCCAGGAAACCCGGCGCGCCGTCATCCATAGCCGCGACAAGATGAGAGGCGAATTGGAAGCGCTCGGCTTCGAGGTGTTGCCCACGGTCGCCAACTTCGTGTTCGCTCGTCACCGGCGCCACGACGCCGCCCGCCTGGCGGCCGCACTGCGCCAGCGCTCCGTGATCGTGCGCCATTTCACCCAGCCGCGCATCAACCAGTATCTGCGCATCAGCATAGGCAGTCCGGCGCAATGCGCCGCGCTGATCGACGCGCTGCGCGCCATCCTGGACGAGGGCGGACTCGGCTGAAGCAGCGCGCCGCGCGAAAACACGGCCCACTCTTGGGCCGCAGCATGGCGGTCACCCAATCTATCTGATACGGTTATTTTTCGCGTTCCTGCATCTGTTTCTTCTCAGGAATGAAGAGGAAAATTCAGGCATCGGCATGGCTTTCGCCCCTTGCCCGAGAGGTTTTTGCTGACGATATGAACAACACCAATTCAGCACCCGTATCGCTTTCCGCGCTCATGCCCGGCGCCAGGTGCCTCGCACGCCTTGCGGCCGCCGCGGCCGCCGGCGCATTCGCTGTCGGCGCCCTGGCGCAGACACCGCAGTCTGCAGCCCAGCCCAGCCTGCCGGACAACATGGCACAGCGCACTGCGGCCTGCACCGCCTGTCACGGCGAGCAGGGCAAGGCAACCAGCGAGGGCTATTTCCCGCGCATCGCCGGCAAGCCCGCCGGCTATCTGCACAATCAACTCCTGAACTTCCGCGAGGGCAGGCGGCAGTACCCGCTCATGACCTATATGGTGGCCCACCTCTCGGACCAGTACCTGATGGAGATGGCGCAGTATTTCTCCAGCCTGAACCCGCCGTATCCGCCGCCGCAGGCGCCGAATGTCTCGTCGGCGGCCCTGGAAAGAGGGCGCACGCTGGTGTTTTCGGGCGACGCCTCGAAAGACGTACCGGCGTGCGCTGCCTGCCACGGCAAGTCCTTGACCGGCGTGGCGCCAGCCATTCCCGGGCTGCTCGGATTGCCGCGCGATTACCTGCGCGGGCAATTCGGCGCCTGGCGCAGCGGCGCGCGTCGCGCGGCCGCGCCGGATTGCATGTCCCAGATCACCCAGCGGCTGAGCGTGGACGACATCAGTGCCGTTTCCGCCTGGCTGGCCGCGCAACCGGTGCCGCCGGCCATGACTGCCGCCGCGGCCCGCATCGAATTGCCGATGCCTTGCGGCGGCGTGCCGCAATAATCAGGAGGCAGACATGAAACTCATGAAACGCTCCCTGATCGTGCTGCTTGCGGTTTTCTTCCTGATTGCGGCCGTGCTGCTAGGGCGCGAATTCCTGCATGAGCCGGGCCGGGACATCAAGGCCGCGCCGGTGACCGACAAGGCGGCGCAACTTGTGCGCGGCGAATACCTGACGCGCGCCGGCGACTGCATGGCATGCCACACCACGCGCGGCGGCAAGCCCTATGCGGGCGGGCGCGCCATTCGCACGCCCTTCGGCGATATCTACGCGCCGAACATCACGCCGGAAGCCGAGACCGGCATCGGCTCATGGTCGGCCGACGATTTCTGGCGTGCTTTGCACAACGGAAGATCCAAGGACGGCAGCTTTCTCTATCCTGCCTTCCCCTACACGAATTACACCAAGGTCACGCGTGCGGATTCGGATGCGATGTACGCCTACTTGCAGACCCTGGAACCGGTACATCAAGCGCGGAAGGAGCACGCGCTGCGCTTTCCCTACAATCAGCGGCTGCTGCTGGTCGGCTGGCGTGCGCTGTACTTCAGGCCTGGGGTCTTCGAGCCCGTCCCCGGGGAAAGCGTCGAGTGGAACCGTGGTGCCTACCTGGTACAGGGGCTGGGTCACTGCGCGGCCTGCCATACCGAGCGCGATGTGCTTGGCGGGCCGAGGAGCCGAGCCGACCTGGCCGGCGGCATGATCCCCATGCAGGGCTGGTACGCCTCGTCGCTGACCTCCAGCACGGATACCGGCCTGGGGGAATGGGAAGTAGCCCATATCGCCAGCCTGCTCAAGACCGGCGTTTCTGAACGCGGCGCGGTGTTCGGCCCGATGGCCGAGGTGGTGGCCGCCAGTCTGCAATACCTGAGCGACGAGGACATCGGCGCGATGGCCACTTATCTCAAGTCGCTGCCACAATCCGCATCGGCGCCGCCGCAAGACGACGAACCCTTCTTCATCACTCCCCAGGAAAAGGCGCGCCGGGCGCAGCAGCGTGAACAACTGCTGAGCAGTGGTGCGAAGCTGTACGAGAAACATTGCGCGGAATGCCATAAAGCCGACGGCACGGGCAAATTCCCGGCCTACCCACCGCTGGCCGGGAATCGTTCGCTCCAGGCGCAAATCGCCATTAATCCGGTGCGCATCGTCCTGAACGGTGGCTATCCACCCAGTACTGGCGGCAATCCGCGACCCTACGGCATGCCGCCGTTCGGCCATGTCCTTAACGACGAGGAAGTCGCTGCCGTGGTGAGCTATACCCGCACCAGCTGGGGTAACCAGGGCACGCTGGTGGAGCCGGCGGAAGTGAGCCGGTATCGCGGTGTGCCGGTGGACTGACGGACCGGGACATAAGGAAACACAAGGCGCTGGCGTCCTTTTCGCTACTTTCCTTGGTCCAATTGGATTGAAGACGAATCTTTCTCTCTTCGGCGCTGCCCGGACTCAAGACGGGCAGGGCAGGGGCTTGGACTCCTATTCGCCATGTGGATTTGCTCTTCCTCAAACTCGCCGTGAATCGGCCATCTAGCATGAATGGGAAAACCTGTTTTGTTTTTCCTTAAGTCTGCAATAAGCAACTCTTCCCTCTGATCAGGCCAATGTGTTTCCGGCTCTCCCGCAATGGCGGGCCGCGCGAACGCCAAGACTCGTGACCTTCCCTATCCCCACTTGAGCGAATCGATTGGCATGGCGGCCGCACTGACTCCCACGATGAAAAAGAGATAGCAGCGGCAGCCGGAAGACCAGGCTTACAGGACACATGGATGAACTGGAGAAGGCAAATGCAACGCAAGCCGATCTACAAGTCGCTATACGTCCAGGTGCTGATTGCCATCGTTATCGGCGTACTGCTCGGATACTTTTACCCGGCGCTGGGCGCACAGATGAAGCCCTTGGGAGATGGTTTCATCAAGCTGATCAAGATGCTGATTGCGCCGATCATCTTCTGCACGGTCGTCGTCGGCATCGCCGGCATGGAAGACATGAAGAAAGTGGGCAAGACCGGAGGGCTGGCACTGATCTATTTCGAAGTGGTCAGCACGATTGCCCTGATCATCGGACTCATCTTCGTCAACCTCCTGAGGCCCGGCGGCGGCATGCATATCGACCCCAGGACGCTCGACATCAAGGCTGTGGCTGCCTACACCGGGCCCGACAAGATGCAATCCACCACCGAATTCATTCTCAACATCATCCCCAACAGCGTGGTCGATGCCTTTGCCAAGGGCGACATCCTGCAGGTCCTGTTGTTCTCGGTGCTGTTCGGCTTTGCGCTGCACCGCTTCGGCGGACGCGGAACGCTGGTATTCGACTTCGTTGAAAAAATCTCGCATGTCCTGTTCTCGATCGTCGGCATCATCATGCGCTTGGCACCAATCGGTGCTTTTGGTGCAATGGCATTCACCATTGGAAAATACGGCGTCGGCACCCTGGCCTCGCTGGCCATGCTGATGGGCACCTTCTATCTGACCTGCCTGGTATTCATCTTCGGCGCGCTCGGCATCATTGCGCGCCTGCACGGCTTCAGCGTCTGGAAATTCATCAAGTACATCAAGGAAGAATTGTTCATCGTGCTCGGCACGTCTTCTTCTGAATCCGTGTTGCCACGCATGCTGGCCAAGATGGAAAACCTTGGCGTCAAGAAAACCGTAGTCGGCCTGGTGATTCCCACCGGTTATTCCTTCAACCTGGATGGCACCTCGATCTATCTGACGATGGCGGCCGTGTTCATTGCCCAGGCCACCGATACGCCGCTGTCCATTGGTCAACAGATCACGCTGCTGGCAGTGTTGCTGCTGACCTCCAAGGGGGCCGCCGGCGTGACCGGTAGCGGCTTCATCGTGCTGGCGGCCACGCTCTCCGCCGTCAGTGGCTTGCCGGTGGCCGGGCTGGCGCTGATTCTCGGCATCGACCGTTTCATGTCTGAAGCGCGGGCCTTGACCAACCTGATCGGCAATGGCGTCGCCACCGTGGTGGTCGGCAAATGGACCGGCGAACTCGACGAAGCGCGGATGCACCGCATTCTCAATGCGGAAACCACGGAAGAAGCTGAAGAACCCGAAGCGGTCCTGGATGCAGCTGAACAGCACATGCCCTTAACGTAGGGGTGAGCCCACTGGCGCCGGAAAGAAGGGTCGCCTAAGCCGATCGTTGGATTAAGCGAATCCTTGGCATAACAAAAAGCATTAAGTTTGCACGCTAAGAGGCTGAATTTAAATAATAATTAATTCCGTCGTTGCAAATTATTGATTCTGTGCCCCTAAGGACAATCTGCCTGAATCCTGAACGGACCGCAGCATTTAAGGGCATCCGGCCTGTTGAAGCAGAAGCTGCCGCTCATGCTGTCGGAAATGCCGCTGGCCTCCTGACCCATGCGCTGCTGGGAGACCGGCTGGCCGTACTAACTGAAAGCCTTGCTGCTGCCGGCATGTTCCAGCAGAAGCGCAGGCGGTGCGAAGCGTTCGCCGTAGCGTTGCCGCAGCTCTTCGGCGCGCTCGGCGAATTTCCGCACGCCGACATGGTTGACGAACTGGATGGCGCCGCCGGTCCATCCGGGAAAGCCAAAACCGAAGATCGAACCGATATTGGCGTCGCGCACGGATTCCAGCACCCGCTCTTCCAGGCAGCGGATGGTCTCCAGGCTCTGGATGTAGAGCATGCGGTCGCGGACGTCCTCATAGGGAATCTCGACTCCAGGCTTCAGGAAAATCTTCCGCAGTTCCGGCCAGAGATATTTCTTGCCGCCATCCTTGGGGTATTCGTAGAAGCCCGCGCCCAACGCCTTGCCGCCGCGCTGGAATTCATTCACCATGCGCTCGGTGATGGCGGTGCCGGGATGCGCGACGTAGGGCTTGCCTTCGGCCAGCAGGTCAGCCTTGGTCTGATCTGCAACATGCAGGGAAAGCGTCAGCGCCACTTCGTCCTGCACCGCGAGAGGTCCGACCGGCATGCCGGCCGCCAGCGCGGCATTCTCGATCAGCGCGGGTTCGATGCCTTCTCCCAGCATGGCGATGCCCTCGTTGACGAAGGTGCCGAACACCCGGCTGGTGAAGAAGCCGCGTGAATCGTTGACGACGATGGGCAGCTTGCCGATCTGCTGGACGTAGTCGTAAGCGCGCGCCACCGTTTCGGGAGCGGTCTGCCGGCCCCGGATGATCTCCACCAGCTGCATCTTGTCGACCGGCGA
>JAEWBA010000259.1 GCA_023391395.1 Pseudomonadota bacterium | reverse complement strand
GTGGTGTACTGGCCGGTGATGAAGGGCACGTTCTGGCCGACGATGATGCGGGCTTCCTCGTTATCCAGCGTGATCAAGTTCGGCACCGACAGGATGTTGGCATCCGCATCGGTTTCGAGGGCGCGCGCCAGCGCGCCCAGGCCGAGCCGGCCGTTGATCTGACGGAACACGCCGAGGGTCAAACCATTGCCTGGAGGAACCGATCCGCCGCCGGCCGCAAGCGCGAGGATGTTGTTGGTGGCGCCGGTCGGCGCGGCGCCGCCGGTGAAGGACGTGCCGCCGCCGACGCGATAACTGCTGGTGTCGTTGCCCGACAGGCCCAGCCACTGGATGCCGAATTCGGCAGCCTTGTCGGCAGTCACCTCGACGATCAGCGATTCGATATACACCTGGGCGCGGCGCGCATCGAGCCGGTCGATGACGGCGCGCAAATTGCGGTATACCGGCTCGCTGGCGGTGATGATGAGGGTATTGGTCGCCGGATCGGCCTGGATGAAGCCGGCCGGTCCACCCGCCGGCAGTGCCGCCGGCGTCTGTGCCTGTTGCTGCTGTTGCATCGCTCCGCCGCCCAGGCCGGCACCGCCCTGAGTCTGTCCGCCCTGCTGGAACACCGCCTGTTGCGCCATACCCTGCCCCGGTTGCTGAGTCTGCCCTTGCGCCGAAGTGTCCGCGGCCACCACCGCGCGCAAGGTCTGGGCCAGGCGCACAGCATCGGCGTTGCGCAGGTGGACCACGTGGACATTGCCGGCCTGGGCAGTCTTCTGGTCCAATTTGGTGATCAAGGACTTCGCCAGGTTGGCGCGCGCCAGCGAAGGCGCGCGCACGATCACGGAATTGGTGCGCGAGTCGGCCAGCACGCTGACATTGTTGGCGGTGGAAGCGCCGGGCGCCGCCGGCGTAGCGCCGCCACCGAGCAGATTGTTGACCATGACCGCGATATCGCTGGCAATCGCGTGCTGGACCGGCACCACCTCCAACTCGGCCGTTGCCGGCGCATCCAGGGCGGCGATGATGCGGCCCAGGCGCTTCAGGTTGTCGGCGTAATCGGTAATGACGACGCTGTTGCTGCCGGGGTTGGCATTGATGGTGTTGTTTGGCGTGATCAGGGGGCGCAGAACCGGAACCAGATTGACGGCGTTTTCATAATTCAGGTGGAAGATCTGGGTCGCAATCTGGTCGCCGCTCACCCTGTCGGCGCGCACCGTACCGGCCTGCAGCTTGGCATCGGCTTCCGGCACCACCTTGGTGACGCCATCGGTGGTCACCATCGCGAAGCCCTGCAGGCGCAGCGCCGAGGCGAGCAGGTCCAGGGCCTGCGGCTTGGTCACCGGCTTTTCCGAAACCAGGTTGATGGTGCCCTTCACCCGCGGGTCGATGATGAAGGTGGTCCGGGTGTAGTGGCCGATCGCCTTGATCACCGACTCCACATCGGCGCCGACGAAATTGAGCGTGGCCTGGTTGGCCGAGGGGTCCTGGGCCTGCGCGGCCGGCATGCCGGCCGCGGCACACAGAAGCAACGCGGTTGCGCCCCAGCGGCGCCATGCCGCCGCCCCTTTGCTCATCTCTGCAGTCTGATTTTTCTTCATTTGAACTCTAACGGAACTCTAAGGAGATAACGTCCTTGTTGCCTTCCCTACGACGCTGACCCAGCAAATTCAAGAAATTCGCCAACCTGTCTTCCTGCCCGGCTTCCGCCTCCGCCTTGCCCGAAAACTGCAGGCGGCCATCGGTAATCGTGCCGGTCCCGCTCAACAGCATCGGCCCCTTGAGCGTATTCAGCGCCAATTGGGCCTGTTGGCCACGCCAATCGATTATCAGCTCGTAGGCCCCGAGCGGCTTGACCGGAGACAGACGCGAAGCAATATCGTCCATCCGCAAACGCATCGTCCCCAAAAGCGAAACCAGCTGCCCCTCGCGCGCCAGTTGCAGCGGCTCCCACGACAAGCGCATGCGGCCGGACGGCTGTATGGTGTTCAGCGGCGCGCCCAACCCAGCCAGCCGTTCGGCCGGCAGCGACACGGCTGCGGGACTGACCTGCCACTGACGCCAGTTGCCGCTTACTTGCACCGGTTGGCTCAGCGCCAAAGGATTTTGCAATTCCAGATCGACCTGGCCAAGCATGACCAGGGGTGACAGCTTCCAGGCGAATCTTCCCGGTAACAAGGGCGTCACCGGGTCATTGCCGCTGGGCGCGCCGCCGATGAAGGCCGATCCGTTCCAGAACGTTCCCTGCGCATCGCCCAGGCTCAGGCGCCCGCCGGTTTGGCGCTCGACCAGCGGCGCCATCCAGCTTGCCGGAAAGAAAGCAATCAGCGTTACGACAGCGCTGAGCAGACCCGCTAGTAACCATATCACAAGGCGCCGCACCGACCCTCCGATTTCTTTGCAGCCGCCTCTCTCATCGCGCCTGCTCGTTCTTTTGCTGGCGCAGCGTAAAGCTGGCGTTGACCTGGTCGGGCTGGGCCAGTGCCTCGACATTCGCCTCCACTACGGACAGGCGCGCCACGTTTTGCATTTCGGCCAGCCAATCGACGATGCCGGCGAAAGAGGCGGCGGCAAACTGCACCTTGGTCATTTCTCCGCTCACGCTGAGCGCCTGGGGTTTCAGGCTGCGCTTGACGAGCCCCGCTTCCAGTCCCTCGCGCGTCAACGCCGGCGCAGCGGTACTAGCCTTGGCGCCGAGCGTCTTCGCTTCTCCGGCCAGCGCCTGGACTTCCGCCACTTGCTGGCGCAGCGCCGGCAGGCTCTTATCCAGAGCCTTGCGGCCGCTGAAGGCAGGATTGATTAAAACCAGGTAGAACAGGGCCAGGACGATCACCACCGCCGCGCCCAGCAGCAGGCGCCGCTCGCGCTGATTGCGCACTTCCCAGAACTGGGACAGCGTGCGCCGGATTCCATCGAGGGATTGCACCGCACTCATTTCGCACTCCGTATCTGCAACACACCGCTGCCGGCTTCCGTGACGGACAAGTTGCGCGCCGCCAGCGCGGTACGCAACTGTTCCAGCGGCGCTTCCCCACCCTGCTTGAGCTTCACCGTCAGCGCGCGGTCGCGGTATTCGATCCCGCCGATGCCGTCCGGCTTTTGCCCGATGCCGGTCCAGGCTTCGGTGAAGCCCGCGGCCAGAGCAAGGAAATCGTCGGGCGCGATCTGCCCCGACTCGCGCTGGGTAACTGCGATCTTTTGCCGCAATTGCGCCACCGGATCGAGGATCGCCGTCTCATTGGGGAAGGCCGAGCGGTAGATTTGCACCATCGCGTTGCGCAAGCCGTCGGCCTCGCGCTTCTTGCGCAGCCAGTCGATATTCATTCCCAGCGTATGGATCAGCAGGATCAGGCCGGCCAGCACCAGAGGCCAGCGCCACGGCCGCCAGTCCAGCTTCGGTCCGGCCGAGGCGCCCAGCCCGATCATCAGATCGATCGAGGCCTGACGCGCTCCGGCGATCCAGCGTTGCCAGCTGTCGGCGGCGAGTGCAACTCGTGGCGCCGCCTCCGGGATGGCGGTCAGGGCATCCTCGTACTGACGCACCCGCGCGGGCGGCACCGCCAAGGCGATGGGCGCCTGCGGAACCACCGCGCACAAGGCCTGCATCGCTTCGAGAGGCGCCAGCTCGGGCTGATCCGCAAACACCGGCAAGCCGATGCCCTCCTGCTCGCCGAGCCGCACCACCACTTCGACCTCGTTGCCGTATTCGACGATGGCGGCACTGGCTCCGTCTTCGCTCGCCGGCAGGCACAACTGTGAGGGAATGGCGGCGATGCTGCGCGCGCCGAGCGCGACCAGGCTGCGATTGATGAGCTCAAGCCAATTGCGCTGCACCACTGCCACGGTGCGCGTATCGCCGACTGCGCCCCCGGCCACCACCACGCATTCGGCCGGATCGCTCATCAACTGGTCTTCGACCAGATTCGGCAGAGCGGCGCGCAACCTGGCCGCAGACAGCGGCGGCACTTTCACGCGCAACAGGGTCACGTCGCTGGCAGCCAGCAACACCACGACACGGCGCGCGCGACTCACCAGCTCCGACAATTCGGACAGCGGGGCCACACCCTCGCGCTCGACGGCGTCGCTATCCGAGGCCGAGGCGAACTGGCAATACATCGGCGCTCCGTCCTGGGCCTGATCGGCAGCGGCCCTGGCGGGCAGGCGGATAAACAATGTGCTCAAGGCTAGCGTCTCTTTTCTAGTTTTCCCGGATCCACAGAATCCTGGTGCTCTGCTGGTTGCGTTCGACCAGCGCCTGCATATCCATGCTGGCGCGATACATCTGCACCTTGCCGTTGACCAGGAAGTATCCGGTGCTGGTTGCGATCAGATCACCCACGCCGGTCGTCGGCTTACCCGACAGGCGCTGCATGAAATCGTTGGTGTCCTTGAAGTAGGTATTTTCCCGGGCGGCTACCAGCGCCGCGGCCTCGGAAAGCGACAGTGTATCAATTCTCGCAGCCAGCACCTCCGCCGGAGCGGTATTGACATTGATCGGCGTCGACTTCGGCAACACCACCACGAACTCACGCAGCTTGGCCACCATCTCTGGCGTGAAGCCGGGCACGGCCAGCAGGTCATCCACGTATTCGAATTTCATCGGCCGCGACGTCTCGCCGCCCGTACTGCGCTCGCCCTGCTGCGTCCCTTCCTGCGTCTTCGGCGGGTAGGTCGAGGCGATCACCACGGCTGCGGCGCGCGCCAGCGAGGGATCGAGCTGGACATTGGAGAGAAGCCGGCCGAAGGCGGCCACCTCGGCTTCATTGACGAGGCCATCCTTGACCAGGTTCGTCAGGTTGTAACGGCCCTGGGCATCAACGATGCTGCCCGACAGCTTGGCGTCGGAGGCACCGCTGTCGGCATTTGCGCCTTCCACGTACTGATCGAGCCGCGTCTCGGCCAGGGTCACCGCCCACGGCTCGCCCAGGTGATCGACTGTCGAATAGCGCGCATCCTCGCGCAGGATCAGGCGGGTCCAGTCGAGCGCGCCGCGAAGGACCCATTGCTTCTGCAATTGCAGGCGCTGATTTTCGATGGAACGCACCTGCACCTGCTGCTGCCAGAACAGGCTGCCGACCACGGTAATGGCCAGCGTGGTCAGCAACAGCGCCGTGATGATCGCCACGCCGCGCTGATGCCGTTTTGAACGCAGCGGTCGCATTACACCGCCCCCAGGAGGAAAACCTTGGTCATGCCGGCCGGCCGCCCTTGCAGTTGCAGCGCCACTTCCAGGCCCGTCGGGCCTACGGTGGTGACGCTGGCAGCGGGAGTGGTGGTGGTGGTCCCGGTCGGCACATCATTGCTGGGATTGCGCCAGCCCTTGCCGTCGCTGACCCAGACGCGCATGCGCATGTCGTCCACGTTCGATTGCAGCACCACCGCCCGGCTCTCCTGCGAATTGGTGCTCACCGCCAGCCACAGGCTGTCCAGCGCATTCAGGTCGCGCGTCGCCTGCGATTCGCGGCGCGTCAGCACACCGTTGAAGAGCTGGTAGGACACCACCTGGATACGCGGCGGCTGGTCGTCGGCGAACACGTTGCGCACCATTATCACCCGTGCCGGCTCGACCACCAGCCGGGAACGGTTGGGGATGAGATCGGTATCGACGATATGAGCGCAATCGCTTTGCATCTGGGCGAAGGCCAGCTGCAAGCCGCGCACTTGTTCGAGTTCGGTGGTCAAGGCTTCGCGCGCCCGCACGATGCCGTCCAGGCCGCGCCACCCGAGCACGGCGACGATGGCCATCACGGCGATCGCCACCAGGAGTTCGATCAGGGTGAAGCCCCGTCCGCGTTTCACACCGGTGAGTCTGCTGGTCGGATGCAATGCGCGCATGGTCCTACCCGTTCGGCACGATCTGCGCCAGCTTGATGATGCGGCGCCCCGGGTCCTGGGCGTCGTAGACGCTGACTTCGACGCGCCGGAAATTGATGTTGGGAGTAGCCAGCACTTCTTCCTCGCACACCAGTTCCAGCTCGCCCTGCGGACAGGCGAAGGAGCGCTTGCCGAACGCCGGCCATTCGCGGGCCAGCCGGATTTGCGACAGGCGATTCTCGGCCGACCAGGTGGCCATCATGGAAGCGCGCAAGCCGCTGCTGTTCTGGGTCAGGCTGCCGACCGCGCGCATGCTGGCGCCCAGGGCGGTGCCCACGATCACCAGCGCCACCAGCACTTCCAGCAGCGTGAATCCGCGAGCAGAGGAGGAACGGAAGCGGCGCATGTCACTCCACCGCGAAATTGCCGATGCCATCGGCACGGATGACGGACTGGCTATTGCCCATGCTGAAGCTCAGAGCGAAGGGCCTGTCCACCGGCTCGCGGCCGAACACGATACGCAACGTCTGGCCCCGCTCGACGGTGGGCGGATCGATGGACACGCCGAGGGGCGCGCGGTTGAATTGGCGTTCGCGCAGCATGTCGTCACCGGTAAAAGGCACCCAGGTCTTGTTGTCGTCGCGTATCCAGAAGCGATAGCCATAGCCATCGATGTCGACGGCGACCGGCCGGTTGCGCACGATCGCCTCGTCGCGCGCCAGTTGCAGCAGCAGCGCCACGCGCTGCGCCTCGTTCTGCAGCACTTGGCGTTCGCTAGGCATGGCATTGAAGGACACCAGGCCGAGCGTGATGCCGGCGATGACCATCACCACCAGCAATTCCAGCAGGGTGAAGCCGCGCGCGCACCGCCGCACTACCGTAGTACGGCGGCTGGCTGCGGGCAACGGGCCGCTCAAGATTCCTAGGACTCCCAGGAACCGATGTCGGCATCCGCGCCGGTACCGCCCGGCTGGCCGTCGGCGCCCAGGGAATACACATCGACCTCGCCCTTGAGGCCGGGCGACATATATTGATAAGGATTGCCCCATGGGTCTTTCGGCAAGCGATCGAGATAGCCGCCAGCTTTCCAGCCATTGGCCGGCGGTCCACTGGTCGGCTTGGTGATCAGAGCTTGCAAGCCCTGCTCGGTGGTCGGATAACGCTGGTTGTCCAGCCGGTACAGCTTCAGGGCCTGCATGATGGTGGAGATGTCCTGACGCGCGGCGAGAATGCGGGCATCGTCGGTGCGTCCCATCAGGTTCGGCACCACCAGCGCGGCAAGGATACCCATGATGACCACGACGACCATGATTTCGATCAGGGTGAAGCCGCGCTGGGCTGCACGCGCGTGCCGACGCCACACGGCGGAAGAACATAGCTTGGGCATAAGCGATTCCAGATAAGTATTGATGAAATGAAAAACCGATGAGCAAGTATAAGTCGGCATTGCCGCTTTATACACTGCTCCAGACGGGAGAAACGTCTCGACGGAGGGCTGACTGCAAGAAATCTTGACGTAAAGCAGATATTCCTCGGACGTCGGATCTTCCAAAAAGTGCCCGCGACGTCTTTCTTTTCGGCTTTATTTTTCCGGGATGAAAAAAAAGCAGGCCTTTGCGGCCTGCCTTAGGGTTTCGAGCAAGTGTCGCCCGTGTGCCGTTTACCTCAGGGGCAATTGCCGATGATGTAATAGCCGGCTGCCGTTTGTGCCAGCGTCGTGGTCACGAAGGTGTTATACAAGCCCATGTTCTGGTTGGAACCCTTGGCATAGGTATAACCGCCGCTGGTGGTGGCGCGTCCGGCCGTGACGTGCGCGTAATTGCTGGAAGTGCTGGTCGTGCAAGTGAAGGTCGATTTGGTGGTGGCCGTCACCGGAGTGGAATGCCCGCTTTCGCCGCCCGAATACAGCTCGGTCACGGTATAGGTATAGCTGGTGCTGGCCGCCAGTCCGGTATCGGTATAGCTGGTGGCCGTCACCGGCGTGCCCGTGACCTTGACGTTATTGCGATAGACGTTGTAACCGGTGGCGCCGCTGACCGGATTCCAGGACAGCGATACGGAGTTGGTGGTCGTCCCCGTCACGGTCAGGCCAGTCGGCACTCCACCCGGCGGTTCCGGCTCGGTGGTCACGCGCAGGTTGTTGTCGAACCAGAATTTGGTGATGTAGGCCGGGTAATTGACCGTGGTGTTATTCACGTAATTGGTGTTCTGGCCGCCGGCGCCCGCTGGCCAGGCATGCCCCAGGCCGGACACCGAAATCTCGGTGGTGCGCAGCTTGCCGCCGATGGTATAGGGCGTGCCGGTGCCGCCGCCGGCCACCGTGAAGTTGGCGCCCTTGGTGGGAGTTCCGCCATAGACGCGGCGCATCGCGTCCATGTTCAGCGGACCGTAGGCCTGGGCCACGGTGAAGTCCGAGGTGCCCCAGATCGCGTTGGCGATTTGCGTGGAAAACTTGTCGGCCTGGCTACCGGCGATATTGCGGCAGTTCTGTGCGGCGGTGGCGGCGGTAAAACCGGACGGGACCGAACCGATCTGGAGGGAGGAAGTGCCCAATGCCGGGCCGGCGTTATTGCCGATGCCGGCAAAGACGTCGGGTGCGAGGCAGCCCAGCACCATGGTCTGGCCGCCGCCCGAGGACAGGCCGGTCACATAGACTTGTGCAGGATCGATGGCGTATTTGGAATCGTTCTTGAAGCGATTCACCAAGTCCAGCAGCACGCCGTTGTGGCCGGAAGTGCGGGTATGCGAAGCGCCGTAGTAATTCCAGCAGTGGACGTTGGCGACATTGCCGGTGGCGTTGGGCGCCAGGATCACCGCACCGTACTGGTCGGCCACCGCTTTCCAGTTATAGCCGCCGTCGCTACCGTTGATGACATCGTTGGCTGCCGTTTGCGCGCAACCATGCAGAACCAGGATCAGCGCGCGCTTGCCGTTCTTGACCGGCTGCGAGGCCGGCCAGTAGAAGTAGCCGGTCAGATTGCCACCATGATTCGGATCGGCGGCCCAGGTCTGGTTGCTGCTCCATGCGCCCGGGCCGGCAGGTACGGCCGCCTGCGCGGCAAAGGGGAGCAGCAAGCCGCTCAGGATGGCGAGGCGCCGCATGAGGCGCGTGAACTTGGGATGCATGATGAGATGTCTCCTTTTTTTCGTTGGTCGATGGCTAGGCGCTGAGGTCCGCGCGACACAAGCTTCGCAACGAGCAGGCGCAAGAGGGCGAACTCGGGCCGGACTCGAGATTGCTTGATGAAGCGAGTGGACGCGGATGCGGTGCAGCAGCGTGGCGGCTGCGCCCGCCGGCAGCCTAAAGCCGCAGGGCGCGCGGAAGATGAGAATGCATGGTTTGTCTCCTGATATTGTTTCCGCGCATGGCGTGATGCCTTGCACGGGCGCGGCTGTGGGCAGCCGTCATGGGAGGCAGCCTAGGACACAAAACACAGGCAAACAAGGTGGCCGGTATTTCTACCGTAGCCAAACG
>JAEWBA010000255.1 GCA_023391395.1 Pseudomonadota bacterium | reverse complement strand
GATCCAGGCCGGGTGCGAGCGCTCCGCCAGCGCATGCTCGTCCGCGTCGCGCGGCGGATTGTGCAGCAGACGCACGGCGTCGGCAAAGGGCATCAGCTTGAGCGCGGCCCGCAGAGTCTCGGCCAGCGTATCGCGCCAGTCGATGCGCGTCATGGCTGCGCCGATCGCCTTGCGCAGATAAGCTTGGGACACGCCTTCGCCGGACGGATAGACCGGCGTCAGTGCGGTGGGCAGAGGTTCGCCTTCGCGCACCATGCGGTAGGTCGGGTGCACCATTTCGGCGCCGAAGAAGCCTTGCCGCACTTCGCCGCGCGCCCGTACGCGGGTGCCGACCGCCAGCTGCTTGACCTGGCTGCCATAGAAATTCAGGAAGCGCATCACCAGTTCGGCGGACTCGTCGGCGATGGTGACCACCAATTGCCGGCGCGGACGGTAATGAATTTCGCAGGAGCGCACCACGCCTTCGACCTGGGCCGAGCCGCCGGCCATGAAGCCGGCCTCGGCAATGGGCGTGATGCGGGTTTCGTCTTCGTAGCGCAGTGGCAGGTGCAGGACCAGATCCATGTCCGTGCGCAAGCCAAGTTTTGCCAGCTTGCTTTCGCCGCTTCGGGCGGCAGGCGCGGACTTTCTCTTGGCGGTGGGCATCGGGAATGGTGCGGCAGGGCGTAAAATGACGGGTTTTCTTTCTGGTGGATTGTACCCCGCCCGTTGAATGAACCATTTGCCAAGCCGCGCCGGACAAGCGGCGCAATGATGTCAACAATGCACACGCTTTCCGACTACGACTTCGACCTGCCCCAGGAGCTGATCGCGCAGACGCCGCTGGCCGATCGCAGCGCTTCGCGTCTCTTGCATGTTGATGGCGATCGTTTCGTCGATCGCGCATTTACCGACATCGTTGATTTGCTGGCACCGGGCGATGTCCTGGTGTTCAACGACACGCGGGTGCTGAAGGCGCGCTTCTTCGGCGTCAAGGCGACCGGCGGCAAGGTGGAAGTGCTGGTGGAACGGGTGCTGGACAGCCGGACCGTCCATGCCCAGGTGCGCGCCTCGAAGTCGCCGCCGCCCGGCAACAGCTTGCGCCTGGCCGAGGCCTTCGATGTGAGGGTGGGCGAGCGTGCCGGCGAATTCTTCACCCTGCACTTTCCTGAGGACGTGTTCGAACTGATCGAGCGCCATGGCCGGCTGCCGCTGCCCCCGTATATCGCGCACGATCCCGATGCCTTCGACGAGCAGCGTTATCAGACCGTCTACGCCAGGCAGCCGGGCGCGGTCGCGGCGCCCACTGCCGGCCTGCATTTCGATCAGGCGCTGCTGGAGCGGCTGCGTGAGAAGGGCGTGCGCTTTGCCTACGTCACCCTGCATGTGGGCGCCGGTACCTTCCAGCCGGTACGCACCGAGAACCTGGCCGAACACAAGATGCATAGCGAGTGGTATACCATCGCGCCGGAGACGGTGGAAGCCGTGCGCGCGGCCAAGGCGGCCGGCTGCAAGGTGGTCGCCGTCGGCACCACCAGTCTGCGGGCGCTGGAGTCCGCAGCGCAATCGGGCGAACTGCGCGCCGGCAGCGCCGATACTGAGCTATTCATCACGCCCGGCTATGCGTTCCGCTGTGTGGACCGGTTGATCACGAATTTCCACCTACCCAAGTCGACGCTGCTGATGCTGGTCTCCGCTTTCGCCGGCTACGACAGGATGCGTGCCGCGTATGCCCATGCGATTGCGCAGCGTTACCGTTTTTTCAGTTATGGCGATGCCATGCTGCTGACCCGAACCGATGCTTGATTTCAAACTCATCAAAACCGATCAGAGCGGCCAGAGCCTGGCGCGTCGCGGCCGCCTGACGCTCAACCACGGCGTGGTCGAAACGCCCATCTTCATGCCGGTCGGCACCTATGGCTCCGTCAAGGCGATGTCGCCGCTGGAGCTGCACGATATCGATGCGCAAATTATTCTTGGCAATACCTTTCACCTGTGGCTACGTCCCGGGCTGGACGTGTTTGCCAAGTTCGGCGGATTGCACCGCTTCATGGGCTGGACGCGCCCCATCCTGACCGATTCGGGCGGCTTCCAGGTGTTTTCGCTGGGCGCCATGCGCAAGATCACCGAAGAGGGCGTGAAATTTTCCTCACCCATCAATGGCGACAAGCTGTTCCTGTCGCCGGAAATGTCGATGCAGGTGCAGCGAGCGCTGAATTCCGACATCGTGATGCAGTTCGACGAGTGCACGCCTTACGAGATCGACGGCCGCCCGGCCACCGAGATCGAGGCGGCGCGTTCGATGCGCATGTCCTTGCGCTGGGCGCGGCGCTCGAAGGATGAATTCGAGCGGGGCGAAAACCCCAACGCCCTGTTCGGCATCGTGCAGGGCGGCATGTTCGAGCATCTGCGCGACGAATCACTGGCCGGGCTGGAGGATGTCGGTTTCCATGGCGTCGCCGTCGGCGGGCTGTCGGTCGGCGAGCCCAAGGAAGACATGCTGCGCGTGCTGGCACACGTCGGCCCGCGCCTGCCGGCGCACAAGCCGCATTACCTGATGGGAGTCGGCACGCCCGAGGACCTGGTGGCCGGTGTGGCTCACGGCATCGACATGTTCGATTGCGTGATGCCGACGCGCAATGCGCGCAACGGCTGGCTGTTTACCCGCTACGGCGACCTCAAGATAAGGAATGCGCGCTACCGCGACGACGAGCAGCCGCTGGATGAAAGCTGCGAGTGTTATACCTGCCGCAACTTTTCCCGCGCCTATCTGCATCATCTGCATCGTGCCGGAGAGATTCTGGGCGCGCGGCTGAATACTATTCATAACCTGCACTATTACTTGCAATTGATGCGCGAGATGCGTGCTGCCATCGACGGCGACCGCTTTCCGGCCTTCGTCGCCCAATTCCATGCCGACCGCGCCCGCGGTGTCTGAATGGCCGGCAATTGCGCGACCCGGTGCTAGAATGCAGGGTTATTTAATTTAACCAAGTGGAGCATAACGTGTTCATTTCCAATGCCTATGCACAAACCGCCAGTGCCGGCGCTGAAAGCGGCCTGATGAGTTTGCTGCCCATGATCCTGATCTTCGTGGTCTTTTATTTCCTGATGATTCGCCCGCAGATGAAGCGCCAGAAGGAACACAAGACTATGATGGAAGCCTTGGCCAAGGGCGACGAGGTGGTGACTGCCGGCGGCATTCTCGGCAAGGTGACGCGCGTTACCGAGGCTTACGTGACCCTGGAGATCACCGATGGCACGGAAGTCATGGTGCAAAAGAGTGCAGTTTCCACGCTGCTGCCCAAAGGCACGATCAAGTCGCTCTGACCGGAACCCGGCGCGCCGCAGCGGCGCCGCCATGCCCGGCCCTGCCAGTCAACGCTGAACCGCCATGAATCGCTATCCCCTCTGGAAATATCTCGTCATTGCCGTCGCCCTGATTGTCGGCGTGCTGTATACCTTGCCGAACTTCTTCGGCGAGTCGCCGGCCGTGCAGATCAGCAGCGCCAAGGCCACCGTCAAGGTGGAAAGCGCCATGGTCGGCCGCGTCGATCAGGTCCTGCGCGAAAACGGCGTTCCGGCCGAGAACGTTGCCTTCGACGCCGGTGGCGGACAGGGTTCCGTGCGCGCCCGCTTCGCCACTACGGATATGCAGTTCAAGGCCAAGGCCTTGCT
>JAEWBA010000253.1 GCA_023391395.1 Pseudomonadota bacterium | reverse complement strand
AAGAGGCGCCCCTCCTTCTGGAGAGGTAGGCCTATCAGGCCTTGGGCACCAGCCGCGTCAGGCCGCCCATGTAGGGCCGCAGCGCTTCGGGAATGTCGACGCTGCCGTCGGCCTGCTGGTAGTTTTCCAGGATCGCCACCAGGGTACGGCCGACCGCCAGGCCGGAACCGTTGAGGGTATGCACCAGTTCCGGCTTGCCCTGGGCATTGCGGAAGCGCGCCTGCATGCGGCGCGCCTGGAAGGCTTCGCAATTGGATACCGACGAGATTTCGCGATAGGTGTTCTGCGCCGGCAGCCAGACTTCGAGGTCGTAGGTCTTGGCAGCGCCGAAACCCATGTCGCCGGTGCACAGCGCCACCACGCGGTACGGCAGGCCCAGCTTCTTCAGGATGTTCTCGGCGTGGCCGACCATCTCTTCCAGGGCATCGTAGGAATTTTCCGGGTAGACGATCTGCACCATCTCGACCTTGTCGAACTGGTGCTGGCGGATCATGCCGCGTGTGTCACGGCCGTAGCTGCCCGCTTCCGAACGGAAGCAGGGCGTATGCGCGGTGAGCCGGATCGGCAAGGCGTCGGCGGCGACGATCTCGTCGCGCACCATGTTGGTTAGCGGCACTTCCGAAGTCGGGATCAGGTAGAGCGCCTCGCCCTCGCCTTCCTGTCCTCCCTTCTTGGCGGCGAACAGATCGGCCTCGAATTTCGGCAACTGCCCGGTGCCGCGCAGCGAATCGGCATTGACGATGTAAGGCGTATAGCACTCGGTGTAGTTATGCTCGATGGTATGGGTGTCGAGCATGAATTGCGCCAGCGCCCGATGCAGGCGGGCCACCCCATCCTTCATCACCGCGAAACGCGAACCGGTCAACTTGGCGGCCGTATCGAAATCTAGGCCCAGTGCGGCGCCGACATCGACGTGGTCCTTGACCTCGAAATCGAATGCGCGCGGCGTGCCGACCTTGCGCACTTCGACATTGGCGGTTTCATCCTGACCGACCGGCACCGATTCGTGCGGCAGGTTGGGAATGGCGAGCATGAAGTCGGACAATTTCGCCTGCACTGCATCCAGCCGCTCGGCGGAGGCCTTCAGCTCGTCGCCGATGCCGGCCACTTCCGCCATCACAGCCGACGTGTCCTCGCCCTTGCCCTTGAGCATGCCGATCTGCTTGGACAGGCTGTTGCGCTTGCCCTGCAATTCTTCGGTGCGGGTCTGGATCTGCTTGCGCTCCGCTTCGAGCGCATTGAAGGCCGCCACATCGAGCTGGAATTTGCGCGTTGCCAGGCGCGCGGCCACACCGTCGATGTCCTTGCGGAGGAGTTGAATGTCGATCATGGGGATGCAGGAGGAAGGTTTTCTCGGAAGCGGGCATTTTACCAAGGCGGGAGGCCCGCGCGCACTTCCGGCAGGCCTTACCCTTGCTGCGCATCAGCATGGCGCCTTCTCGCCTCTGCGGACGTTTCGGGCAGGAGCGCCCTGCCGGGCGGCGATGCGGGAGTTTTTCTATTGTTCGGGGCGGTGCCCCGGCGCGGCCCTCAGGCCGCCAGCTTCCTGAAGGTTTCCAGGACCGCTTCACCCTTGAACGGCTTGACGATCCAGCCACGCACGCCGGCGGCTTTGCCGCGCTCCTTCATGGCCGGGCTGCTTTCCGTGGTCAGCATGATGATGTTGATCGACTTGTTGCCAAGCTCGCTGCGAATCTTCTCCACCATGGTCAGACCATCCATGTTGGGCATGTTGACATCGCACACAATCAGCCGGATGCCGGCATCGGCCTTCAGCTTTGCCAATCCATCCTTGCCGTCCACAGCAGTGGAAACATCCAGCCCGTTCTTCTTCAAGAATCCGGCGACTTCGTCGCGGACGGTGCTGGAATCGTCTACTACAAGTACCTTCGCCATCGTTGCACTCCCTATCAATTGATCAAAACAGTTCCAGTTCGCCGGTATCGGCCATGGCACCAAACTCCTCGGGGTTTTCGTGAAAATCCTCGGGCGACCAGGCGAGGTTGAACACGAAGCGCTGCTGCAGCTTCATCGAGCGGCCGGACACCTCGTCGCTCAGCCGGTAGGTGAAACACAGCTGGGGATTCTCGGTACCGAAGGAGATGTACTTGTGTTTGTGGTTGACCACCAGCGGAATCTGCACCTGGTTTCCCATCAGCGCCGACGGGTCGCCGATGTAGCGGTTCTTGAACGCGCCCCAGATGAGGTTGGTGATTTCTCCGAGGAGACTGTTCACGTCGCGGAAATTCGGTGCGGCTTTGCCTTCGTCCTTCCTGGTCAGGCGATCCAGGATCGGCTCCTCGACCGCCTGCATCATCATGTAACCGCGGCACCACATGCTCTCCAGCTGGATCAGGCTGAACAGCTCGCCGAAGATGAAACGGTCGCGCACGATGCTTGGAGTGCCTGGCGCAATCGTCATGTTTGGGAACTGGCTGGCGAGCACGGCGCTGGTGATAGCCGACAGGCCGCGAATCAGCGCGTTCGGATATTTCAAGCTGAAGATGCACTGGTCGAGGACTTCGCGCAGCCCCGCCATGTCGCTCGTCATGAAGGCCGCGTGCAGGCAGCCGCGCAAGCCATCGGGCAGATCATTCAGTGTGCCGGAGCCTTCGCGTCGCAGAATGATGGGCAGCTCGGGACGCGCGGCGTGAATCTGGCGCACGACCTGGACGCACTCCTCCCATGAGCCGCCGTAATTCTCGGCAAGCAGAATCGCGCCGAAGTCGATGCGGGCATGCAGTAACGCGCATAGGCGCTCGCGACGCACGCGCAGGCCCACCAGGCTATGTTCGCCGCAGAACGCCTTGATGGCCCGAATGTGTTCGGGACTGTCCTCCAGGACCATGACTCTGCTGACTAGATTGCGGCTTGTCGTTTCCATATGTGTCTTATGCCTTGCTTCTCAATTTTGTTTCTCAAAACAATTCGAGCTCGCCGCTTGCCTCTTCCTCGGTACTGGCGTCGTAGACAAAATCGACCGGCGCGTCGCTGCACACGCAAAGCGTGACCGATAGGCGAACCTCGTCATTGATGGCAATGTCATGCCGCGACTGATACGCCGGTGCGAGCGTATTCAGGAATGTCTGGCAGCGGCTATCCAGCCGATACGGCGTGGACATTCCAAGGTCGGGGAAGTAATTCAGCAAATCCTGGTTCAGGGCGCCGCAACAGAGATTGACCACTTCGGAGAAGACTTCCGCGAACGGTCTCTCCTCTTCTCCCCTCCTGAAATAGGCGCGGTTGGCCGGCGTGGCTTCAACGTGGAAGAGGATCAGCATCCTGAAAACGATCGAGGAAATCGTCAGGACCACGATGTCTTCCCGGGGCGCCGGCGAAGCGCTGTCCACTGTCTTCGTCTCGATGCAGCACGCGTCCCCGCTGTCCTGCAGCAGACGCGACCGCACCGCCCGGACAAGCATGCGGTCCAGCCCGTTTCCTGCGCGCTCGCTGATCATGGCAGCGCCCGTTCGAAGCGGGAATACAGCTTGTTGGACTTCGCTTCGACCATGCTCAATGCCGCCATGATCATCTTCCCGCCGGCCTGGATATCCTGGAAGGTAGCGGTCGTGGTCAGGTCGTTCCGGTACAGGCTGACGCTGTGATCCTTGGACAGACCCTCGGTGCGCAGTGCAAGCGAGCGCACTTCATTGGCGACGATGGCGAAGCCCCGGCCGGCGGCGCCGGCGCGCGACGCTTCGATCGAGGCATTCAGGGACACGATCACGACATGCCTGGCGATGGATACCAGTTCCTCGTTCTTGGCATGCATGTCCTGGTTTTGCGACATGAGCGATTGCATCTGCTCATGCCAACGCTCGAAAGTCGCCGCCAGAGCCTTCAGGCGCGCCGCCTCGTCGGCAATTTCTTTGGCCTGATGGGCAAGCCCGGTCTGAGCCTCGATCATGGCGTCCAGCTCGGCGCGCAGGCCACCGCTTTCTTCGACGCAGGCAGCCAGGCGCTCGCGCAAGCCCTCGGCTTCCGCGCTCAGCGCCTCCTTCTCCCGCCTGCATTCGGCCATCTCCTCGACCAGGCGCGTATGTTCTTCCTGCACGGAAGCGATCCGTGCCTCCACCGCCAGCCCGAGTTGCACCATTTTTTCCGTGCTTCTGGCCTTCTGGATGCGCGCCACAACGAAGGCCGCAACCATTGCGCCGATCAGCGCGCTTGCAACGATTTGCTCAATCACCCTTACCTCTTGGCTCGCGAAAACTGCTCAATCACCGCGCTTTCGCGATGCATTCCCGATACTGTTGCCGTACAGGCGGCCGGCCTAGCTGGCGACGCCCGGGCCGGCCGCCTGTTCCTGGGTAGCCCGGGCAGGCTCATGCGTGTCTTCCGCGACGTGCTCGCGCTGCGCAAGGCCTGGCGTCATCGTCTTGGCTGGACCGTCGTGGAGATGGATGCCCAGGCTGCTCACAGCGAGGCTTTCGGGCAGAGAAACGACCGTCTTGAACTGGCGGTAATCCGCGCCCTCCAGCATGTCGGTGAAGCGGATTTCAATCTTCCCTTGTTCGCGCTTGAGGAAATCGCGCACCGCA
>JAEWBA010000244.1 GCA_023391395.1 Pseudomonadota bacterium | reverse complement strand
CCCTTCGGTGTTATCCCTGCCGATCAAGGAAAAGGCGGCGCTGTACGCGGCCTACATGCCCTTTCTCGCCAACGGCGGCATCTTTGTGCCGACCAACAAGCCTTACAAGATCGGCGACGAGATCTATCTCATCCTGACCCTCATGGATGACGCCACCAAATACCCGATCGCCGGCAAGGTGGCCTGGATCACGCCTGCCGGCGCCAACAACGGCAAGGCGCAGGGCATAGGCGTGCATTTCTCGGCCGACGAAAGCGGCCAGCGCGTCAAGCTCCGCATCGAGGAGTTGCTCGGCGCCGCCCTGCGTTCCTCGCGCGCCACCCACACACTCTGAGCCGGCTCTGCCCGGCCTGACAGGACCGCTTTCCCGAAAGTCGCGTCGCAATGAAGCATGGCGGCTCCAGCTGGGAGCGGGACCGGATCTGAGCGAACAAACAAGGCCGGCCACACGGCACCTCCGCTCTGGGAGAACTGCCTGGGACGTCTCACCGGCGTACAATGCGCCCCATGTACGTCGATTCCCATTGCCACATCAATTTCCCTGAACTCGCCGCGCGCCTGCCCGAAGTCCTTGCCAGGATGGAAGAAAACCGGGTCAGCCATGCCCTGTGCGTCTGCGTCGACCTGCCTGACTTTCCGCAAGTGTTGGAGCTGGCCGAGCGCCATCCGCACATCTATGCCTCGGCGGGCGTGCATCCCGATTACGAAGACACGCCCGAGCCGGACGTCGAGCGACTGCTCAGCCTAGCCGACCATCCAAAAGTGGTGGCTATCGGCGAAACCGGGCTGGATTATTACCGCCTGCAGGGCGACCTGGAATGGCAGCGCGAGCGCTTTCGCACCCATATCCGCGCGTCGCGCGCCTGCGGCAAGCCGCTCATCATCCACACGCGCGCCGCCTCCGAAGACACGCTGCGCCTGATGCGGGAAGAGGGCGCCGGCACCGATGCGGGCGGCGCCGGGGGCGTGATGCACTGCTTCACCGAATCCCTGCAAGTGGCCGAAGCCGCCATGGAGATGGGCTTTTATATTTCCTTCTCCGGCATCGTCACCTTCAAGAACGCCCGGGAGCTGCAAGAGGTGGCGCGCGCCGTGCCGCTGGAGCGCATGCTGATCGAGACCGATTCGCCTTACCTAGCGCCGGTGCCCTTCCGCGGCAAGACCAACGAGCCGGGCTTCGTCCGCCACGTCGGCGAGTTTCTGGCCGACCTGAAAGGCGTTCCGCTGGAACAGCTGGCGGCCGCAACCACTGAAAATTTCTTCAATCTATTCAAGATAGTACGGAGCTGATTTCATGTTTCACATGAAAAATAGAAGAGGTCTGTGGATGGCTCGGCTGGCCCTATTCGCTGCGGCTTTGCTGCTCTTGGCGGGACCAAGGGCAGTACTGGCCGGCGCATTCGAAGATTATTTCAAGGCGGTCAAGATCGACGATGTCTCCACGGTGCGCGGGCTGCTGGCGCGCGGATTCGACCCCAACATCATCGAGCCGGAGCGCGGCGATACCGGATTGATCCTGGCGCTGCGCGAAGGCTCAATGAAGGTCTTCGACTTGCTGCTGAATGCGCGCGGGACCGACATCAACATCAAGGCCAACAATGGCGATACTGCGCTCATGATCGCCGCGTACAAGGGCAACAAGGCTGCGGCGGAGACCTTGCTGGCGCGCGGGGCCGAAGTCAACCGGCCCGGCTGGACGCCGCTGCATTACGCGGCCGCCAGCGGCAGCGACGACATCGTCCGCATGCTGCTGGACAAGGCGGCCTACATCGATGCCGAATCACCCAACAAGACCACGCCCATCATGATGGCGGCATGGGGCGGCCACATCTATACCGTCAAGCTCTTGCTGGATGAAGGCGCCGACGCCACGCTGAAGAACGAAGCGGGCTTGACCGCCATCGACTTCGCCCTGCGCGCCGGACGCCAGGACATTGCCGAAGGCCTCACTTACCGCCTCAAGAAGGCCGGCAAGATGTAAGCCGCCGGGCGTTCGCCCGGCCCGGCTACTTCCCTGATGCAGAGGCCTGCAAGGGCAGGCGCAGGGTGGCTTCGATGCCGCCTTCCGGATGATTGCGCAGCGCGATGGTGCCGCCATGCTGTTCGGCGATATTGCGGGCGATCGCCAGTCCCAGGCCGGTGCCGCCGGTTTCACGCGAGCGCGAGCTTTCCACGCGATAAAAGGGTTCGAACACCTTGTCGAGCTCGCCAGGCGGGATGCCCGGCCCGGCGTCGCGTATCCGGATCACCGCATACCCGGCTTCGTTTGCCGCGCTGACCCGCGCCGAGCCGCCGTACTTGACGGCATTGTCGATCAGGTTGGTGAGGCAGCGTCGCAGTGCCAGCGGCCGGGCGCGCAGCGACAGCCCGGTCTGAGCGCTTGCGGCAACATCCTGGCCGGCATCGGCGGCATCGATGCAGACGCTGTCGATCAGTGAATCGAGATCCAGCAATTGCGGGGTCTCGGCGGAATCCATGCTGCGCGCCAGCTCCAGTCCTTCCTTCACCATGCCTTGCATCGCGAACAGGTCATCGATCAGCTTGGCGCGCAATTCCGCATCCTCGACTTTTTCCAGGCGCAGCCGCATGCGGGTCAGCGGCGTTTGCAGATCGTGGGTAATGGCGGCCAGAATTTCGCCGCGCTGGCGGATATGGTGGCGGATCCGTGCCTGCATGGCATTGAAGGCCGCGGCTGCCTGCCGAATTTCCAGGGCTCCCCGTTCCGGCACCGGCGGACGTTCGATATCCCGGCCCAGCTCGGTGGCCGCCTGCGCCAGTCGCTTGAGCGGCCGCAGTGCCATGCGCGCAATGATGGCGGCCAGTACGGCGATGCTCAGCAGGAACAGACCGTAATGCAGAAGATTCGGGCGCAGCCCGAAAGAGGGCGGACGTGGCGGCAGCACCGACAGGCGCAGTTTTTCGCCATCGCTCAGGGTCACC
>JAEWBA010000231.1 GCA_023391395.1 Pseudomonadota bacterium | reverse complement strand
ACGAGTGGGGCTTCTCCAACCGCATGCTCGACACCACGGTCGCGCTGATGTCGGCAAAGTAAGCTGCTTCGCTCTTCCTTTGAAAAACGCCCCGCGAGCCGGGGCGTTTTTTTATGCCGGCGTGTCGAGCACGGCCGACCATAGCCGCTTGACCGCCGTCACTTCCCGCTCCACGCGGGCAGGTTCGACGCGGGCGCGCTCCTCGCCCTGCAGTCGGATCCCATGCTGCAGCTTACGGAACAGCCGGTAGGCGTCGGCGACTTCAATGCCCAGCTCGAGCTCTATCAAGCCCAGCTCGCCGCACAGCTTGAGCAGGGCGATGTTGCCGATGTCGGCGGTCAGTTGCGGATATTGCGCGGCATGGCGCAACACCAGGAATTGCACGATGAACTCGATGTCGATCATGCCGCCGGCATCGTGCTTGAGATCGAACAAGGGCGAGCGGTTGGGATGGGCCTCGTGCATCTTGCGGCGCATGGCCAGCACTTCCCGCTTGAGCGGCTGGTCCTCGCGCGGCTGGCGCAGCACCGCTTCGCGGATCGCTTCGAAGCGGGCGCCGATGTCGGCGTCGCCGGCGCAGAAACGCGCGCGCGTGAGCGCCTGATGTTCCCAGATCCAGGCCGCTTCCTTCTGGTACTTTTCGAAGGAGGCGATGCTCGACACCAGCAGGCCGCTGGCGCCATCCGGACGCAAGGCGATATCGATATCAAACAGGATGCCGGACGGTGTATGCGTGGTCATCCAGGTGATGAAGCGCTGCGCCAGCTTGGCGTACAGCGCGGGCGCTTCCTGGTCATCGTCGTCGAACAGGAAGATGACGTCGAGGTCGGAGGCGTAGCCGAGTTCCTTGCCGCCCAGCTTGCCGTAGGCAATGACGGCGAATTTCGGCACCGGCCGATGGCGGTTATGGATGCTTTCCCAGGCTGCCTGCACCGTGGCGCCGACCAGGACATCGGCCAGCGCCGAGAGGTGATCGGCCAGCCGTTCCACCGTCAGCTCGCCTTCCAGGTCCTGCGCCAGCAGGCGGAACAGCTGGGCATGATGCAGGTCGCGCAGCACGTTCATCTGCTGTTCGGTGTCGCCCTTCGCAGCCTCGAGCTGCTGCCG
This sequence comes from Pseudomonadota bacterium, assembly GCA_023391395.1. Taxonomy (GTDB): domain Bacteria; phylum Pseudomonadota; class Gammaproteobacteria; order Burkholderiales; family Burkholderiaceae_D; genus Noviherbaspirillum. Next base: position 3,843 of record JAEWBA010000231.1, on the reverse strand, counting down.
CACTTCCCGGGCGAATGCCGGCCAGTCCGGCGCCGCCTTCAGGGGGCTGTCTTCCAGCAGTTCGTCCAGCAGGATGGGATGGCTCTGCAGGTAGCGCGCGGCCCAGTCGCTGGCGCTCATCATGCGCACCACCCGCTCCAGCGTCTGCGGATATTCCGTCAGCAGCGCCAGGTAGGCAGCGCGGCGCGCGATCGCTTCCAGGAAGTCGAGCAGGCGTCCCAGGGTCGCCGACCGGCCCTCCGGCAGGGCGGCGACCAAGGGCAGGGCGGCGTTCACGAGCGCCACCATCTTGCCGTGGCTGGCATCGGGCAGGGATTGCAGGCGCGGCGACTTCCAGGTCGCCAGCAGGCGCTGGGCTGCCGCCGGCGCATCGTCGAAACCGAGCGCCGCCAGCCGCGCCTCCACGGTTTCCGCGCTGTCGGATTCCGACAGTGCGAGCCGCGCGGGCAGCTGGGCGGTGTCCCGGCCCGGATCGGTGCTCTTGTCGCTGAACATGGCGTCGAACTGCGCGGCCACGATGCGCCGATGGCGGTCCAGTTCGGCAAGCAGGGTGTCGACGCTTTCATAGCCCATCATGCGCGCCACCGTCAGCCGGTCTTCGGGATTGGCCGGCAGGGTGTGCGTCTGGGCGTCGTCCAGGTATTGCAGGCGGTGTTCCAGATTGCGCAGGAAGGCATAGGCGGTCTGCAGTTGCCCCACTTCCTCTGCGCTCAGCAGTTTTTTCTCGGCCAGGGTATCCAGGGTGGCGCGGGTGGAACGGTCGCGCAAGGCCGGGTCGCGGCCGCCACGGATCAACTGGAACACCTGTGCCACGAACTCGATTTCGCGTATGCCGCCGCGGCCCAGCTTGACATTGTTGCTGCGGCCGGGATGGCGCGCCTCCTGGCGCGTGACCTCCGCCCGGATTTGCGCATGCATCTTGCGCAAGGCCTCGATGGCTCCGTAATCCAGGTAGCGGCGGTAGACGAAAGGCCGCACGATTTGCTCGAGGGTCGCAATATCCACTGCCCGGCCGGTGATGGCGCGCGCCTTCACCCAGGCGTAGCGTTCCCACTCCCGCCCCTGCACGATCAGGTATTCCTCCAGCATGGGCAGGCTGGCCGCCAGCGGACCGGAAGCGCCGTTCGGGCGCAGCGCCATATCGACGCGGAAGCAGAAGCCGTCTTCGGTGATTTCCGACAAGGCGCCGATCAGCTTCTTCCCCAGGCGGGTGAAGAATTCATGATTTGACAAGCCGCGCTGATCGGGCGCGTCGGTCCGCGTCTCGCCGTTTTCGGCATAGATGAAGATCAAGTCGATATCGGAAGACACGTTCAGCTCGTGTCCGCCGAGCTTGCCCATCCCCAGTACAATCATCTCCTGCGGCTGCCCGGACTCATGACCGATGGGTGTGCCGTGGGCGGCGACCAATTCCCTGGTAAGGGCGGCAACATGGATCTGCACGGCGAAATCGGCGAAGCCGCTGATGGTTTCCAGTACTTCGGCCAGATCGACCTGCCCGCGCAAATCGCGTTCGATCAGGGCCGCGACCACCAGGTTGCGCACCCGCCGCATGGCGCGCGGCAGGGGCATGCCGGCCGCCGTTTCATTTTGTAATAGCCGAGCAAAAGTGTCGGTAGTCAGGGATAATTCCGCAAGCCGAGCCACTGCGTCCGCACGCGAGGGATCGGCCTGCAGCCAGCGCGTATAGAACCGCGAGGCAATGTTGGCGGTCAATAGGGACGGTGTCACGGGAGGGCAGATTGTCTGGATGGGCTTGGCAACTATGCTGCACCTTTGGGCACAGGCAAGGATAATAATGCATGGCCGGCAACGCGGCGTCGGGTCGTACCGGCGCCGACCGCTCCATATGGCCCAGCCATTTTACGCCGGGTGCGGCGATTCGCCTTACTGATTAATGTCACAAGACCAATACCAGGCTCGCACGACAAGCGACCGTCTGCTTTTCTGCTGGAACGCTGCGCGGCAAAGCTACCGCGCTCTCGACGCCGGAACCCGTCGTGTCATCGCCACGGCATTCAAGTTGCTGGTGTTCGCCTATTTCCTGTTTTGCATCCTGATTCTGGCACTGCGCTACGTAGTGCTGCCGAATATCGACAATTACAAGCCCGATATCGAACGGCTTGCGAGCCGCGCCATCGGGAATAGGGTGGCGATTGCTTCCATCGAGGCGTCATGGAAAGGCTTTCGCCCGAACCTGAACCTGTCGGAAGTGACAGTACATGATAAATTCGGCAATGCGTCGCTGCACCTGCCCAGCGTCTCGGCCACGCTGTCATGGTGGTCGCTGGTAGCAGGGACCCTGCGCCTGCATTCGCTGGAGATCAACCGGCCCGACGTCGAGATCCGGCGCGACGCCGACGGCAAGCTGTACGTGGCCGGCATCTTCGTCGATACGGCCCACCCAAGCGAGAGCGGCGGCGCCGACTGGGTGCTCTCGCAGCGCGAAATCCTCATCCGCGATGGGCGCCTGCGCTGGAACGACTACCAGCGCGCAGCGCCGGAACTGGTGCTGGAAGGTGTGACCGTCGCGCTTCGTAACCGCTGGCGGCATCACCAGTTTGCGCTAAAGGCGGCGCCGCCGGCGCGTTTCGCCGGGCCGATCGATGTGCGGGCCGCCTTCGATCATCCGCATTTCGCCGACCGCATTTCCAATTTCCGGCGCTGGACCGGTGAAGTGTATGCGGACCTGCCCAACACCGATCTGACGGTGTGGCGCTCCTATTTCGATTACCCGATCGAGGTGCAGAGGGGCAAGGGCTCGGTGCGCGCATGGCTCAATTTCGATCATGCGCGGGTGGCCGATCTGACCGCCGATCTGGGGCTGGCCAATGTCTCGACGCGTCTGCGCCAGGATCTCGAACCGCTCAATCTGGTCCATGCCAATGGCCGCATTTCGGTACGCGAGGAGCTCGGTCCGGATGGCGGAGACGAGGCGCAGGCTTTCGGGGCGCATGGCCATGCCATTTCCCTGATCGATTTTTCCATGCAGACCGAGGACGGCCTCGTGCTGCCGGCGACGACCATCAGCGAAAGCTTCCTGCCTGCGCGCGGCGGTAAGCCGGAAAAGACGGCGATCTCGGCCAAGCTGCTGGACCTGCGCACGGTGGCGGCTTTCGCCGAACGCCTGCCCTTGCAGGATACGCAGCGCCAGATGCTGGCCGATTTCGCGCCTCGCGGCGTATTGCGCGACTTTTCCGCGCAATGGCAGGGCAGCTATCCTGACATTTCCACATACAGCGTCAAGGGGGAATTCCGCGATTTGTCGCTCAATGCCCAGGCGCCGCGTCCGGCGCGCCCGAAAACGGGCACCACGCCGGCGCAGGCCGCGCTGCCGGGGATTCCCGGATTCGAAAACCTGAGCGGCAGGGTGGATGCGACCGACAAGGGCGGTAGCTTCATGCTCGCCTCAGAAAACCTCAGCTTCCAGTTGCCCGGCTATTTCTCTGAGCCGGTCATGCCCTTCGATCGCCTGAACATGCAGGCACAGTGGTCGCTTCAGGAACAAGACCAGCTCCTGCTGGAAGTGAAGAAAATGGATTTCCAGCAGGAGGGCATGAGCGGTTCGTTGACCGGCAAGCACCGCATGTCGCTCAATCGTCCGCTCGACGAGTTGTCCGGCACGCTGGACGTGAGTGGGCGCCTGAACGGATTCGATATCGCCCGCCTCGGCCGCTACCTGCCCCTGACTACGCCCAAGCATTTGCACGAATGGCTGGCCGGCGCGCTGGTCGGCGGTACGCTGAACGATGCCAAGCTGCGGATCAAGGGCGATCTGGCGCAATTTCCCTTCCGCGCCGCGCCCGGCGCCAAACCCAAGGGCGACTTCCATGTCAGCGGAAC
>JAEWBA010000064.1 GCA_023391395.1 Pseudomonadota bacterium | reverse complement strand
AAGGCGTACGGGTTCGGTCATATCGAAATAAGAAGTCAGACGCGCAGGGCTTCGAGCAATTCGGTCTCGAGCTGGATCTGGCTGCGCGCATTGTTGAGGACCGGGCCGTCCACCAGAAACACGTCTTCCGCCCGTTCGCCCAGGGTCATGATCTTGGCGGTATGCAGATTGACGCGGTACTTGGCCAGGACGTTGGCAATCGAATAGAGGAGGCCGTTGCGGTCGTTGGCGGATATCGAGAGCAGATAGTACTGGCCGCGCTCGTCGGGGCGCAGATCCACGGTAGGCGTGATCGGGAAGGTGCGCGACAGGCGCGAGAGCCGCCCCTTGACCGGCGGCGGCAGCGGCGCGCGTGACTCCACCAGCTCGCCCAGTTCGTGTTCGATCAGGCTGATGAGGTCGCGGTAGTTGTTGGCAAAGGCCGGTTCGGTCACGAGAAAGGTGTCCAGCGCATAGCCGTGCCGGGTGGTATGGATCTTGGCATCCAGGATGCTGAAGTCCTTCTTGTCGAAGTAGCTGCAGATGCGCGCGAACAGGTCGGGCTGATCCTTGACGTACACGACGATCTGCAGGCCTTCGCCGATCGGGGCCAGGCGGCATTTGACCACGGCGGTCTGACTGTCCACCTTGTTGTACAGGACCCGCGTTTCCCAGGCGATGTCGCTGGCATCGCGCCGCAGGAAATAAGCCACATCCAGGTGTTGCCACAGGCGCTGGTGCGCGTTCTCTGGCAGGGCGTACAGCCGCAGGGTTGCCAGCGCCTGCTGCTGGCGGTTCTTCAATTCGTGCTCCGCGGACGGAGTCTCGCCGCCCAGCACGCGCAGGGTGATGTGATACAGGTCTTCGAGCAGCTTGCCCTTCCAGGCGTTCCAGACCGTCGGACTGGTGCCGCGAATGTCGGCCACAGTCAGCAGGTACAGCGCGGTGAGCCGGCGCTCGTCCTTCACCACCGCGGCAAAGTTGCGAATCACGTCCGGGTCGGACAAGTCCTGCTTCTGCGCCACCAGGGACATCGTCAGGTGGTGTTCGACGAGGAAGGTGACCAGGGCCGTGTCTTCCCGACTCAGGTCATGATCCTTGCAGAAGCGCAGGGCATCCGCCATGCCGAGCTTGGAGTGGTCGCCACCGCGACCCTTGGCGATATCGTGGAACAATGCCGCGATGTACAACAGCCAGGGCTGGGCAAAATTGGCCATCAACTGGCTGCAGAATGGGTATTCATGCGCGTGCTCGGTCATGGTGAAGCGGCGTACATTGCGCACCACCATCAGGATGTGCTGGTCGACCGTGTAAACGTGGAACAGGTCGTGCTGCATCTGGCCCACGATGCGCCGGAAATTCGGCAGGTAACGTCCGAGGATGCTGTTTTGGTTCATGCCGCGCAGAGCGTGGGTGATGCCTTGGGGCGCCTGCAGGATCTGCAGGAACAGGGCTCGGTTGGCCGGATCGCGACGAAAGCGCGCATCGATCTTCCAGCGCGCATGCCACAAGGCCCGTAGCGTGCGCGCAGTCATGCCCTTGAGAGAGGGGTGACGCGCCAGCAGCAGAAATACCTCCAGCATCGCCGAGGGCGTGCGCTCGAAGGTGTCGTCGTGGGCTATATCGATGCGGCCGTTGACTTCGTTGAAGCGCTCGTTGACGGGAAGCGGCACGCTCGGCTGGGGAAATAATTGCGCCTCGATGTTCTGCAGCAGGATGGTATTGAGCTGGGTCACGGCCTTGGCCGCCCAGTAATAGCGCTGCATCAGGTATTCGCTGGCACGGCGTGTTTCCGTGGTCCGGAACCCCAGAAATTCGGCGACCGGCGTCTGCACGTCGAAGACGAGGCGGTCTTCGCGGCGGTCGGTGTGGATATGCAGGGTGATGCGGACTTCCTTGAAGGCTCGTTCCTTTTGCGTCAATTGACGCGCCTCGGTGGCAGTGATGAGGCCGCGCGCCGCCAGCTTGCTCCAGGAATTGCCGAGGCCGGCAGCCTTCGCCACCCACAGGATGACCTGCAGGTCGCGCAGTCCGCCCGGACTTTCCTTGCAATTCGGCTCCAGGCTGTAAGGCGTGTCTTCGTACTTGGCATGGCGCTGCCGCATTTCCAGCGTCTTGGCGCGGAAAAATGCGGGAGCGTCCATGGCGGCCTGGCAGCGTTCCTGCAGGCGCTTGAAGAGCCTGCGATTGCCGTGCACCAGACGCGCTTCCAGCAGGCTGGTCTGCACCGTGATGTCGACCGCCGCCTCCGTCAGGCATTCGTCCACGGTGCGGATGCTGTGGCCGATCTGCAAGCCGATGTCCCAAAGCAGTTGCACCAGCTCTTCCAGCTTGGCTTGCAGACCGGCTTCTGGCCGATCGGCCAGCAGGATCAGGACATCGACGTCGGAGTGGGGATACAGCTCGCCGCGGCCATAGCCGCCCACCGCCACCAGGGAGGCGCTGGACGGCAGCCCGAAAGCGCGCCAGGCATCGATCAAGGCGGTATCGACATGGCGCCGCAGCGTCGTCAGCAGCCGCTCCGGCTTGCGGTCGGCTCGAAAAGCCGCGATCGCGGCGTCGCGCTCGTGCTTGAGCCTTTCCTTCAGCGTCTGCGCGAGCGGCGCCATGGCGCTATGCGCTCAGAGGCAGGGGAGTGGCGGTTTGCTGGATGAAATCGGGAGGGGCGGGCATGCCGGGCGAAACGGTCAGCACCTCGTAACCGATTTCGGTCACCAGCACGGTGTGCTCCCATTGGGCGGACAGGCTGCGATCCTTGGTCTTGATGGTCCAGCCGTCCGGCATTTCCCGGATTTCGCGGCGGCCGGCATTGATCATCGGCTCCACCGTGAAAATCATCCCCGCTTCCAGCTCGACGCCGGTGCCGGGCCGGCCATAGTGCAATACCTGGGGCTCTTCGTGGAACACCTTGCCGATGCCGTGGCCGCAGAATTCGCGCACCACGCTGTAACCTGCCTTTTCGGCATGCTGCTGGATGACGTAACCGATGTCGCCCAGATGAGCGCCCGGCCGTATCTTGGAAATGCCGAGCCACATGCATTCGTAGGTAATGGTGGTCAGGCGCTTTGCCAGAATGGATGGCTCGCCGACAAAGAACATGCGGCTGGTGTCGCCATGGTACCCGTCCTTGATGACGGTGATGTCGATGTTCACCACATCGCCGTTCTTGAGCACCTTGTCGCCGGGGATGCCAT
>JAEWBA010000204.1 GCA_023391395.1 Pseudomonadota bacterium | reverse complement strand
CCTCAATCAGCGCCGGGTCTTCATCATGCCCACCCATCCGGGCCTGGCCTTCTGCGGCATGCTGCTGGCGCTCTTCATCGGCTCGATCAACTACAACCTGAGCCTGGGATTCGCCTTCACCTTCCTGGTCGCGGCCTGCGCCGTGATCGACATGCACCTGACCTTCCGCAACCTGGCCCACCTGCGCCTCGCGGCGGGACGCGCCATGCCGGTATTTACCGGAGAGGAAGCGCAATTCGAGCTGCATCTCATCAATCGCGGCAAGCATGACCGCTATGCCATCTGGCTGGATTTCGTCGGCGAAGGCTTGCCCGAGGTCGAGCAGGCAGCCGATGTCGCCGCGCAATCGACGCGCACCGTAGTCCTCGCGGTGCCGGCGCGCGAGCGCGGCTGGCTGGCGGCGCCGCGCGTGCGCCTGCAAACCCGCTTCCCACTCGGCCTGCTGCGCGCCTGGAGCTACTGGCAGCCGGATGCACGGGCGCTGGTCTATCCGCGCCCCGAAGACGGTGCGCCGCCGCTGCCGCTAGCCGATGCCGAACAAAAGGATGGCGAGGGCCCGGCCGGCCAGGATGACTTTGCCGGCATCCGTGGTTATCAGCCGGGCGATTCGCTCAAGCGCCTGGCCTGGCGGCAGATCGCCAAGGTCGACGTTGAATTCGGCGGCAACCTCGTGACCAAGCATTTCGAAGGCGGCGCGGCCAGCGAGATCATGCTCGACTTCGATCGCCTGCCGCCCGGCATGGACGTGGAAGCCAAGCTGTCGCGCCTGACGCGCTGGGTGCTGGAAGCCGAAGCGCGCGGCATTCCCTACGCCTTTCATCTGGACGACACGCGGCTGGCGCCAGGGCTAGGCGTAAGCCACCAGGAAACCTGCCTGCGCGCGCTGGCGCTTTACGGGAAGCAATGACGAAACCGGCGCCCTCCTCTTCCTCGCTGGCGGCAGCCGCGCGCCGGCTGGCGCCTTCCTGGCCGCGCACAATGTCACGCGACAAAGCCGACACCCTGCTGTTGCTGGCGACTTGCGCGCTGGTGCTACTACCGCACACCGGCCACCTGCCGGTATGGATCATCGCGGTATGCGCGGGACTGCTGGGATGGCGCGGCTGGATCACCTTCCGCGGCAACCGCATGCCATCGCGCTGGCTGCTGCTGCCGATTGCGGCGCTGGCCATGGCTGGCGTGTACTGGAATTACAAGACCTTCTTCGGCCAGCAGGCGGGCGTATCCATGCTGGTGATGCTGCTCACCTTCAAGCTGCTGGAAATGCATGCGCGGCGCGACTTGTTCGTGGTGCTGTTCCTGAGTTTTTTCCTGGTGTTGGCCGGCTTCTTCTATTCGCAAAGCATAGGCACGGCCCTGATGATGCTGGCGGCCGTGGTCGCCATCCTCACCACCCAACTCTCCTTTCAGTTCACCGGCACGGTGCCGCCGCTGGCCAAGCGCCTCAAGCTGGGTGCATTCATCCTGCTGCTGGCGGCGCCGGTGACGCTGATCCTGTTCCTGTTCTTCCCGCGCATCCAGGGGCCGCTGTGGGGCTTGCCGAGCGATGCGCACAGCGGGCGCACCGGCTTGTCCTCCACCATGGCGCCGGGGAATATCTCCAACCTGGCGCTCTCCGACGACATTGCCTTCCGCGCCAAATTCGAGGGCGCACCGCCTGCCAAGTCGCAACTCTACTGGCGCGGCCCGGTGATGGGTGCCTTCGACGGCCGCACCTGGTCGCCGCTCAATCCGCGCCAGCGCGCCAGCCGCACGCCAAGCGTGGTCACGCGCGGCGAGCCGCTGCGCTATCAGGTGACGCTGGAACCGAATGGCCGGCGCTGGCTGTTTGCGCTCGAAATGCCCGAAGGACCGCCGCAAGTGCCGGGCAACGCTTCCCGTGTCGGCCCGGACGCGGAACTCTACGCCGCCCAGCCCATCAACGAGCGCGTGCGCTACGAGGCCGCCTCTTTTCCCAATTTCACTCTGCAGCCCAACGAGAGCCGCGCCGAATTGCGCCAGTGGACGGTCTTGCCGCAGGGTTTCAATCCACGCACGCTCGAGTTTGCCGCACGCCTGCGTCAGCAATCCGCCGATCCGGCGCAACTCGTCGGCGCCGTGCTGCGCCATTTCCGCCAAGAGAATTTCCGCTACACGCTGGAGCCGCCGCTGCTGGGCGAGCATTCGGTGGATGAATTCCTGTTCGATACGCGCGCCGGCTTTTGCGAGCATTACTCCGGCGCCTTCGTGGTGCTGATGCGCGCCATGGGCATCCCGGCGCGCGTGGTCACCGGCTATCAGGGCGGCGAAATCAATCCGGCGGACGGCTTCATGACGGTGCGCCAGGCCGATGCCCACGCCTGGAGCGAAGTGTGGATTGCCGGGCGTGGCTGGATGCGTGTCGATCCGACGGCGGCGGTGGCGCCGAACCGTATCGAAATGAATCTGACGCGCGTGATTCCGCGCCAGGCCCTGGGCGGGCTGGTGACGCTGGATGGCGATACGAATCGCCTCGCCGCCGCACTGCTGAAAGTGCGCCAGCAATGGGAAGCGGTCAACAATGCCTGGAACCAGTGGGTGCTGAACTACACGCCCGAAGCGCAAAGAAATTTCATCCGCTCGCTCGGTTTCGACAACGTCGACTGGCGCACCCTGGCCATGCTGATGGCCGGCGCCGGCACGCTGGTCATGGCCCTCATCGCTCTGACGCTGCTGGGCAACCGGCAACGGCGCGATCCGCTCGAGGCCGTCTACGAGGTGCTGTGCCGGACGATGGCGCGGCGCGGTTACGCCCGTCATCCTTACGAAGGCCCGCGCGCCTATGGAGAACGCCTCGCCGCCGACGCCGCGCTCGCCCCGGAAAAGAAGGCAGCACTCTCCCGCTTCCTGCAAGTCTATGAAACCGCGCGCTACGGTACGCCTGGCACGCATGCAAACGCCGCTCTCTCCCAGCTCCGAACCCTGTTGAACGAATGCCGATAATGACTGCCAAGTTTTCTTCCCTGCCGCTTTGCCTGGCGGCTGTCCTGCTCGTCACCGGCTGCGCCCATGCCCAGCAAAGCGTGAAAAAACCCAGTGCCCAAGCGCGCAAGGTGTCGACGAACGGCGAACCCGCCGGCGAATTCGCCAACTTCACGCAATGGCAGGAAGTAGCGGCCTTCATCGACCAGATGGTGGCGCGCCACGGCTTCGAGCGCAGGCAGCTGGAAGCCTCGTTCCGTCAAGCGCGCTATATCGAAACCGCGATCCAGTTGATGAAACCGGCGCCGCCGGGCAAGCCGAAGAACTGGAATGCCTACCGTGCCCGCTTCGTCGAACCGGTGCGCATCAAGGCCGGCGCGGAATTCTGGGATACGTACGCCGAGGCGCTGGCACGCGCCGAGGAGCAGTACGGCGTGCCGGCCGAAATCATCGTCGGCATCATCGGCGTGGAATCCATCTATGGCCGCCACACCGGCAATTTCCGCGTCATGGATGCCATCACCACGCTCGCCTTCGACTACCCCGACACACCCAACCGCCTGGCGCGCATGACTTATTTCCGCGGCGAGCTGGAAAACACCTTGCTGTACGCGCGCGAATCCGGCATCGACCCTTTCACGCTCTACGGCTCCTACGCGGGCGCCATCGGCTGGCCGCAGTTCATGCCGGGCAGCATACGACGCTATGCCGTCGATTTCGACGGCAACGGCACCATCGACTTGCGCAATTCGCCGGTAGATGCCATCGGCAGCGTCGCGCACTTTCTGGCCGAGCACGGCTGGCGGCGCGGCGAACCGACCGTATTCCCCGTGACGGTCACGCAAGAAGACGGCAAGCGCGCCTGGGAAATCTTCCTCAACCAGGGCCTGGAAGCGAAGTTCTCGCTGGAGGAATTGAAGGCCGCCGGCAT
>JAEWBA010000194.1 GCA_023391395.1 Pseudomonadota bacterium | reverse complement strand
CCGGTGCCCTTGCTGACGACCTTCCTGATGAACCGCGCGAACGGCGGAGCGAAGAAGGCTTGATGATTCGTCTGTACTGACTGGCGTTCGATCGATACAAAGCCCCGCGATGCGGGGCTTTGTATTTTGGCTAAGAGACGCGGCTCGAAAAAACCAGGGGCCCTGTTCCGCCGCGCGCTTTTTTATGAGCCCCGTGTCGGAGTCATCAGGCATCCCGTGGGTTTTACGTCATCGGGAGCTCACCCTCGCCTCAAGCGAATTGCGCGAGACCGTGGCCGACGGACCAATTCTCTTTCGCAGACTCGAGCACATTCACGAACACGTCCTCCGGCCGAATGCCGGGACTTTCGCCCAGCAGTTCCGCAATCCGCCGGAACAGCGCTTTCTTCTGTTCCGCAGTGCGGGTGTTGAACACGGTGATCTGGATATACAGGAGATCGTCGCTGCGCTCGACGCCAAAGGCAGCGCCGTAGCGGAAGTTCGCCGCCTCATGCTCCGTGATGGTCATGAACTGGTCGTCTTCGGGCACGCTCAAGGCTTCGCGCAGTGCGCGATAAAGGCTGTCAAAGATTGCTTGCCGGTAGGCTTCCGGCTTTCCGGTGCGCATCGAGATGTGAATGATCGGCATTGCAGGTCCTTTCCATGTTGTCCTGACCGAATGCTAGAGTCCCCCAATCATTTTGGTAAGCTATGAACATTGATATCAGCGATAACATCCTGAAATGATTACCCACCCTCTCGACCTGGATGCCGTCCGGGCGTTCATCCGCATCGCCGAGCTCGGCAGCTTCACGCGCGCGGCGGAAGCCATGGGAACCACGCAGGCCGCGGTCAGCCTGAAACTCAAGCGCCTGGAAGAGAGGCTGGGCTTTCGCCTAGTCGAGCGGACGCCCCGCTACGTGCAGCTTTCGGCGCGCGGTGCGGCTTTCCTCGAGCATGCCCGCGAACTCCTGGAGGTGCACGATCGCGCGCTCGCCGTATTTGCAGGAGCGCGGCAGCGCCTCACCATCGGCATCAGCGACCATGTCGCGGGACCGGAGCTGCCCGCGCTGATCGCGCGCATGAATGCGCAAGACCCGCAGTTGTTGATCGAAATCCGGATCGGCTCGTCGGGCGACCTGCTCCAAGCCTACGATCGGCGCGAATTCGACACGGTGATCGGGCGCCTGCATAACGGGCGCAACGACGGCGAAGTGCTTACCGAAGAAAAAATGGGCTGGTTCGCCGCGCCAAGCTGGCAGCATCGCGCAGGCGAACCTCTGCCCTTGGCCACGATGGCCGAGCCCTGCGGCGTGCGTGCACTGGCTGGGCAGCTTCTCGATGCGGCAGGCGTGCGCTGGACAGAGATTTTTGTCGGCGGCGGCGTGGCCGCAGTCGCAGCCGCCGTCATGGCCGGGCTGGGCGTTGCGGCCCTGGCGCCGCGCATGCTGCCCTTCGGCGCAGTCGACGTCGGCTCCAGGCTCGGGCTTCCCGAGTTACCGCGCTTGCCGGTACTGCTGCACACCAGGATCAGGAATGGTCGACCACGCGAGGCGCTTGATGCGCTTTCGGCGGCTTTCAGGAGTGCGGTGCGCGGATAGGTGTCGAGCGAAAGACCATTTCAACCAAGCTGACTTTGAGGTCTTCCAGGTATTTGGAGAAGAGGCGGAAACCTGCTGTCGGGCGCCGCTACGCCTCACTCAGCTTCGCAGATTTTCCCCGCATTGTACTTACTGCCCTGATCCGAAATTGAGTACGACAACGACTTGGGATCTGCACCGAATGGCGCAGATCCCTGTTGAACAAAGCCTACACGGAAGTTGCTATGGCTTACTTATTGCGTTTAGCAGCGTCGGCCGCTGCCTTGTTTTCCGCCTTGCTGACATCCTCGGCCGCATCGTCAATCTTCTTCTGCGCCTTGTGTTGCTCCTTCAGCTTCTTGTCCTTGGCTTTGGCGTCGGCCTTTACATTGGCGCGGGCCTGATCGGTCAAGGCATCGTCAACCTTCTTGTCCGCCTTGATGTGTGCCTGTTCCACCTTGTTTTGAGCTTTGGCATCAGCCGCTGTGTGGGCGGTCTGAGCGAATGCAGGATAGGCCGCCACCATCGAAATCGTTGCAATCAAGAGCTTCTTCATGTTTTTCTCCTTTGAGTTAAGGACGCGCCGAGCTATGCGCCCCCGTATAGGAGGACGCGCATGGCGACGCAACTTTAAATTGCTGGATGATGCGGCTACCGTACAAGTCTGAGAGCCGCAATGGATTCAACTACTTGGTACCGGTCGTTGAGCTGGAAGAAGAGCCCATCCCGGATTGGGCGCCTGATGTGGAAGCTCCACCGGAAGAGAGACCGGACGATGAAGCACCGGTAGTGCCGCTGGTACCAGTGCTGCTCGACGTACCACCATAGCCGGTGGAGGACGACGCACCGGTAGTGCCGGAGGTGCCGGCAGAACTGGAGGTGGCGCCACTATCGGACGGCGACGACAAGCTACTCGACGACTGACCGGCGGAACCATGGCCCGAGGTAGCCGACGAGCCGCTGGCCGAGTCCGCGCCAGACGGTGAACTGCTTGAACTAGCCGACGAAGGCCCCATAGAACCTTGGGCGGAGCCGGTCGCAGAGCCTAGTCCTGAGCCAGAGCCGGAAACCGAGCCACTCGCACTCGGCCCAGTTGAGCCACAAGCCGCCAAGGTAATCGCACAGGTTATCGGTAAAAGCCATTTCTTCATCAATTGCTCCTTTCTGAGATGGAGGCCTCTTGCGGCCACAGGAGTATTGACGCCTTAACATTTTTGGAGTTCACCATCGAAACTTGGAAAGATGTAAATCTTCTTTTCCGATATGGGATAGCTCAAACTTGTCTTGACCGGGCTCTATCCCCTTTCACAGCAGTCTGCGCGCTTCCATGCACTTTTCCCTACCTCCGACCAAGCTGATTTCCAGGTAAGGCCCGCGTATCGGCTGGCAGCTTTGCGGGATGGTAGAGAAATTCAGACCCAAAATAATTGGATGCTGCCGCACAACGAAGGGCAAAGCTGGATAAACCGTCCGATTCATATTCAGCTATTGCCTTGCCGGCGACATGTTTGCGCTGTGCACAGGCGGGCATGCTAAACCCCAAGATAGGCGCGCTGGACAGCAGGGTCATCGATCAGCACGCTGGCAGGGCCGCTATGTACGATGAGGCCGGTTTCCATGACATAGGCGCGATCGGCACTCGATAGCGCCAGTTGCACATCCTGTTCGACCAGCAGGACCGTCACGCCCTCGCTGCGGATCGCAGCCAGCAGTTCCATCAACTGCTCGACGACCACCGGCGCCAGGCCCAGGCTCATCTCATCGACCATCATCAGTACCGGCGCGGCCATGAGTGCGCGCGCCATCGCGCACATCTGCTGTTCACCTCCCGACATGCTGCCGGCGATCTGGCGGCGCCGTTCTCCCAGCCGCGGGAAAAGCGTGTACATCCGCTCCAGGTCATGCGCCACTGCCGCCTTGTCGGAGCGCCGGTACGCGCCCATCATCAAATTGTCCTGCACCGTCATGCGATCGAACAGCTGTCGGCCTTCCGGCACCTGCACCAGTCCCAGCCCGAATACCTGGTCCGGCGTCATGCCGGACAGCTCCCGGCCATTCATCATGATGCTGCCCGTGCAGGGCAGCACGCGCGACAGTACCCGTAACAGGGTCGTCTTGCCGGCACCATTGCTGCCCACCAGCGCCACCATTTCGCTTGGAAAAACCTCCAGATCAAGCTCGCGCAGCACTGGCATTTCGCCATAGCCTGCGGACACTCCCGCAAGCTTCAGCAATGGAGCGGCCGGCGGCTTGCCCTGAGTCGGCGTCTCTTTCATGGACGTTTTTTTCCCAGGTAAGCCTGCACCACTGCCGGATCCGAGAGCACAGCATCCGGCGCGCCGTCGGCGATTTTTTCTCCATGGTGCAGCACCAGCAGGCGATCGGACAGGCTCTTGATGGCCTTGATCACATGCTCGATCACCAGAATGCTGATGCCCTGTGTGCGCACCTTGCGGATCACCTCGATCACTTCGTCGATTTCCACATGGTTCAGTCCGGCCATCACTTCATCGCACAGCAGCAGCTTCGGCTGCATGGCCAGGGCCTTCGCGAGTTCCAAGCGCTTGCGGCCGGGCCCGCCGAGTTCATCGGCGCGCTGCCCGGCGTGCCGGCCGAGGCCGACGAAGTCAAGGCTTGCCCGTGCCTGTTCGCGAGCCTGCTTCAGTTTCGCTTGCCCGCCCCCAGAGCCGAATAGCGCGCCGACTGCGACATTGTCCAGCACCGACAGGCCCGGGAAGGGGCGCATGACCTGAAAGGTGCGGCCGATCCCGAGGCGCGCACGGCGGTATGCCGGCAAGGAATTGATCTGCTCGCCCTGGAATAGCACCTCGCCTTCGCTCGGTGCAAGCGTGCCGCTGATCAGGCTGACCAGGGTCGTCTTGCCGGCGCCATTGGGCCCGATCAGACCGAGAATGCCGCCCTGCTCCAGGACGAAGCTGACATCATTCACCGCCACCAGGCCGGCAAAACGCCGCGTCACATGCCGGACTTCGAGGATCGCGTTCATATCCGGTGCGCCCGAATGTTTTCAATGAAGTAGTGCCAGCCAGTGCTGCGGATTCGGCGCAGCATGTCGGCCAGACCACGCGGCATCAGCACTACCGCAGCGACGATGACGATACCGAAGAACAGGCCGGCAATGTTGGTGACTTCGCTGGCCAGGACTTCGGCAATCGCGGACAGGCTGAGCGCGCCGACAATGGGACCGAACACCGTTCCGGGGCCGCCGAACACGGCCATGATGATCATCTTCACGTTCAAGCTGATGTCGAATGCGCTCTCGGGGTCGAGGAAGGTGATCCAGTAGGCATGGATGCCGCCCGCCAGCGCACTGAACACGCCGGACAGCACGAACGCGAGCACCTTGTACAGCGTTGTGTTGACACCCATGACCGCCGCTCCTTCCTCGTTTTCGCGGATTGCGATCAGGCCGAAGCCGAACCGGCTGCGCGTCAGCCAGAACACCGTCAATGTCGCGATGACCAGCAGGCCGAGCGATAGTTCGTAAAACAGCGGATCGTTGTTCAGCGGCGGCAGGACCAGGCCGATATTTCGGCCGGCCAGCTCGACGTTCGACACGATCGCCGCCATCACTTGCGCCAGCGCCAGCGTCGCGATGGCGAAATAATGGCCGCGCAGGCGCAGCACCGGCAGCCCGAGCAGCACTGCGAACACCACGGCCAGCGCCACCCCGAACAGCAGGCCTACGCCGAACGGCAACTGCCATTGCACCATCGCGATCGCCACGCCATAGCTGCCAAGACCGTAGAACACTGAATTGCCGAAGGAGGCATAGCCGGTATATCCGCCGATGATGTTCCAACCTTGCGCCAGCACCGCCAGCAGCAGGGCATTGATCCCGAACTGGACCAGCACGTCCGACCCGAACCAAGGCACCGCGGCCAGCACAGCGAGGGCGAGCACGAGCAGCAGGATGCGTAATGCCTTCATGCGGCTTTACCCAGCAAGCCGCTGGGGCGCACGATCAGCACCAGCACCAGGATGCCGAAGCTGGCGACATCGGCGAAAGTGGGCCCGATGTACAAGGCGGTCAGCGATTCGACGATGCCCAGGAACAGACCGCCGATGATCACGCCGAGCGGATTGTCCAACCCCCCGATGATTGAAATCGCAAACGATTTGGCGGTCAGCGAAGCACCGATGTAGGGGTTGATCTGCGACACGGTTCCATACAGGCCGCCGGCAGCGCCCGCCAATGCAATGCCGAGCGCGAAAGTGATCGCATACAGATGGCGCGGCTCGACCCCGTACAGGCGCGCCGCGACCAGGTTTTGCGCGGTAGCACGAATCGCCCGCCCGAGCCGGGTGTGCAGCAGGAACAGCCACATGCCCACCGTCAGCACGATGGCTACAGCGAACGCCGCCAGCCGCACTACCGGCACCACCACCGGCCCCCATTGCAGGCTGCTACCCGCATACGGCGGATTGATGGTGCGAAAGTCCGCCGAAAATGCCAGCTGCGCCAGATAAGTCAGCGCCACTTCCAGGCCGAAGGTGATGAGCAGCGTGTTGAACATCGGCGCCCGCACCACGAAATTCAGCAGTCCGCGCTGCAAGCCATATCCGACGACGAACATCAGCAGCGCGGTGATCGGCAAGCCGAGGAAGGGATCGATATGCAGATAAGTGTGCAGGTGCCAGGATGCATAG
>JAEWBA010000177.1 GCA_023391395.1 Pseudomonadota bacterium | reverse complement strand
GCCGATGGCCGCAAGGGGAGAGGCGTGCTCACTGATGAGGGCAATTTTTCGCATATTTCGTTTTTTGAATTGTGGAAGCGCTGCAGCGGGGACAAAGCAATCCATGTACCCGCCGTCCGAAACGCGTGGCCATGCGGTGCGGCGCGCAAGCCAAAAGAAGCGTTCCACGTAATAAATACGCGCAACGGTAAAAACTGCGTTGATGCCGCGCAGCGCCGTGCGAAACGAACTTAGAGAGAGCCCGAGCGGGAAGCGGTGCGCAGAAGTGTGATCGCTGGAAACTGGCACGCTAGCTGCATCTCAACTTGCCCGGAACCAGCGCACTCAGGCAAGTCCTCGTTGCCGCGCGTTAGCACGGACGGGGCGCGCTGGAAAATCAATGAAAAGGAGATCAAGATGAAAACTGACAAACTGAAGGTCATGCTGATAGGTACCGCCGCCCTTGCTCTGGTTGGTTGCGGCGCGCCAGGTGGAACCACCACCAATACGAGTTCGGTCCCGGTCACCACCACCACGTCTAGCGCTTCGGGCTACGGCGTAGTGCAGGCGATCGACATGGTGCAGCGCGATCAGGCTCAGGTCGGAGGCATAGGTCTGGGCACGATTGCCGGTGCAGTGGTGGGCGGTGCGCTGGGAAACCAAGTGGGTAGCGGTTCGGGACGCACAGCGGCAACGATTGCCGGCGCTGCGGGCGGCGCCTACGCCGGCAACAAGATGCAACAGAACGCACGGAGTGCCGACCAGGTTTACCGCGTGACCTTGCGCATGGATAACGGCTCCATGCAGACGCTGGCCATGGAAAATTCCCCCGGCCTGCAAATCGGCGACCGGGTGCGCGTGGACAATGGCGTGATTGTCGAGCGGATGCGTTGACGCGCTTCCGGTCGCCACACAGTGGCTTCGCGCGGTACCGGTGCCGCGTGCCGCACCGGTACCGCTCCCATGATGTCTATCTGAGCGGCTCTTTTCCGTAGAGGAAAGGGTCGCCGCGCCCCGTTCTGCCGCCATGGTCGATCTCGATCTCTGGACCGACATCGCTCACTCGGCGGTCCGCATTCTTATCATCTGGCTGCTTGCCTCCATCCTGCTGCGCTTTCTGCACAGGGTGCTGACGGCACTGCGCCAGCGTATCGCCAGCCGCGCCGACCAGAAGCGCGACCTGCGGCGCATCGAGACCTTGAGCAGTGTGTTCCGGCATACCGCCAACGTCGTCATCGTCGGCCTGGCCCTGATGCTGACCCTGAGCGAGATCGGCATTTCCGTCACCCCTATTCTCGCCACCGCTGGCGTGGCCGGTATTGCCATTGGTTTTGGCGCGCAAAGCCTGGTCAAGGATTTTTTCAGCGGCTTCTTCCTATTGCTGGAAAACCAGGTCAGCGAGGGCGACATCATCGAAGCGGCTGGCAAGTCCGGCTATGTCGAGCGCGTCACGCTGCGCCACGTGCGCATACGCGATTACGACGGCAGTGTGCACTACATTCCGAACGGTCTGATCACCATCGTCACCAACCGCAGCCGCGACTATGCCTATGCGGTGATCGACATGGATTTCCCGCGCAAGGAGGAACCGGCACGCATCTTCGAGCGCATGCGCGCGGTGACCGCAGCCATGCGCGCCGACCCGAAGCTGGGCCCCTCCATTCTTGATGACATCGATATCGCCGGCGTCGAGAAGCTGGATGACGCGTCGTTTACCGTGCGCTGCCGCCTGATGGTGCTGCCATCGCGGCAATGGCGCGTGCGGCGCGAGTTTCTGCTGCGCATGAGAAGGGAATTGCGCGCCCTGCAGGAAGCGGGCGGCTGAGGGCTTGGGCGGGCAAGCGGCCATGCGCTGTAAATCTTTACTCCGGCGCTTGCAAACTTTACGCAGGTGAAACTTCGGTCCTGGGTGCGCAAAGGGGCCCGCCAAACTGCCATGACAATGCCTCCGCGGCTTGCCGGTGTGCGGGCCAATTGGGCATGGATGTTGCGTTCGCCCCGGTCGTAGGCGGCGGCCCTCGGGCCGGCGCACCCGCAAGGAGGAAAAAAGATGGCGAATCCCGGTTACACCACGGGCGGCGATATGCAGTCGCCCATGGATGCTTCCAGCATGTATATGCGTCGGCCCTTGCTCCCGGCCATACGCTGGAGCGCGATACTGGCCGGCGTGGCAGTGGGTATTTCCATACAGATGGCCCTGACCCTGCTCGGCATCGCCACCGGCCTGTCCACCACCGACATCAGCCAGGGCGAATCGGTCGGCACCGGACCGCTGCTGTGGGCCGGTTTCAGCATGCTGGTGGCGGCCTTTATCGGCGGTTATGTGGCGGCACGCATGTCCGGCCTGAAACGCAAGTCGGACGGGGTGCTGCACGGTGCGGTGTCATGGGCGGTGACGACCATTCTCTTTGCCGTGCTGGCCACTTCGGTTGGCGGCAGCCTGATGAGCGGCGTGTTCACCAACATGAGCCAGGTGGCGCGCACTGCCGCCGGCAGCAACGGCCAATCGCCAGCGCTCGGGACCATGATGCAGAACCAGTTGGGGCAGATGGATGCGCAATCCATGCAGCGTTTCCAGCAATCGATACAGGCCGGACAGCGGGATCAGGCCATCCAGGAATTGACCACCACCATGAATATCGAGCCGGGCCGCGCGGCCAGCATCGTCGATCAGGCCTTGATTCTTTCTGGCTCGCCAAGCAGCGCTTCTCCGCAGGCGCGCCAACAGGCCAATACCGCCGTGCAAAGCGCCGGGATGGCGGCTTGGCTGGTATTCGCCGCCGTCGCGCTGGCGCTGGCCCTCGGCATAGGGGGCGGCGTTCTGGGAGCTTCGGGTTCGCGCCGCGTGAGTTGGTCGACCCCGCCGAACATGCCATGAAAATAATTGATCAACCGGACCATGGAGAAGGAAGGTAGCATGCAACACAGAGTTGGCGGTCCTGCCCGCAAGCCGCAGGTAAAAGTAGGGCGACCGGCCCGCTATACGCGTGTGCCGGTGGACGATTCCGGCTCCGGGGCGATGTTGCATGGCTGTCCGGTGGTGACTGCGAACGGCGAAATGATCGGCCGCGTCCAGCACCTGGTGGTCGATGTGCGTACCCAGCAGGTGCGCTACGTGATTCTCGGCTGCGGCCGGCGCAAGGCCGAGGTGGCGATTCCCTGGAAGGCTTTGTACTTCGATTCGGCCTTGGCCCGGCTGGTGTTCTATACCTGGCCGTGAGAGAAGAGGCGTCCTTGGATGCGAGGCGGACTGGCATTGCATTGAACCTCGGCCTATAGCCTGACCGAGTCCGCCGACAGATTTTCGTGTCGGTCCCTTGAGCCTGCTTGTTGCGCTCCCTGCCGGTACGCGCGGGCGATTCGTGGCGGGCGGCATTCTCCGCCGCCCCGGGGTCCGCCCCGGGGGCCGGTCCGGATCCGCGCGCAGCACCGCAAGCCTCAAGCCTTGCCCGCGGCTTGCAATGCCTGAGGTCGGGTGCCGCGCGCCTCAGTACTGCTTATAGGGCAGGAACTTTCCGCTCAATACCACATTGACGCGATCGCCCTTGGGGTCGGCCTCGCGCGTGATGTCCATGGAGAAGTCGATCGCGCTCATGATGCCGTCGCCGAATTCCTCGTGGATCAGTTCCTTGATGGTGGTGCCGTAGACGCTGACGATCTCATACCAGCGATAGATCAGCGGATCGGTCGGCACTGCCGTCGGCAGCGAGCCCTTGTACGGCACGACCTGCAGCCAGGCGGCTTCTTCGTCGGTCAGGGTGAACAATTGCTTCGCGACCGCCGCCTGATTCGCATCGAGCGTCATCTGGCCGAGCATGGCGGCGGTCGTCCATTCCTTGCTCTGGCCGATTTTCTCGGCGATCGCGGCCCAGGTCATCTTGTTCTTCACCTTGGCGGCGAGGATTTTTTTCGTTACTTCGTTGCGGTCCATGGAATTCTCCTTCTGGTAGGGATGGGTGGCGGAAAACAATCAGGCCAGGGCAGCCGTCGCGGCGGCGTTGGCCGCCTCCAGCCCCGGCTTGACCAGCACGGTCGCGGCGGCTGTGCCTTCAGCCTGGATCTGCCTGGAGCGGTTCACCAGGAAATCGACCAGATGGTTGCGAATCCGGTAGAACTGCGGATCGTGATGCATGGTCGTGCGGGTCCGATCCTTGGGCATCGTGTTGACGACGATCTCGGCGATGCGCGCCTGAGGGCCGTTCGACATCAGCATGATCTTGTCGGCCAGCAGGATCGCCTCGTCGACGTCATGGGTGATCATGAACACGGTCTGCCGGGTTGCCTGGACTATCTTCAGCAGCTCGTCCTGGATCGTGCCGCGCGTCAGGGCATCCAGCGCGCCGAAGGGTTCGTCCAGCAGCAGCATCTTCGGTGTGATCGAGAAGGCGCGGGCGATGCCGACGCGTTGCTTCATGCCGCCGGAAAGCTCGTTCGGCTTTTTCAGTTCGGCGCCCTTGAGACCCACCATCTCGATGAAATGGCGGGCGTGCTCCTCGATCTTTTGCCGCGGCCAGTCCGGCCAGCGCGACTTCACCGCAAAGGCGACGTTGGCCAGCACGCTCAGCCAGGGCATCAGCGCGTGTCCCTGGAACACCACGCCGCGCTCCAGACTGGGGCCGGCCACCTCCCGCCCATCCATGAACACATGTCCTTCGCTGGCCGACTCCAGTCCGGCCAGCACGTTCAGGATGGTGGTCTTGCCGCAGCCCGAGTGTCCGATGACGCAGACGAATTCACCCTTGCCGATGCCGAAGCTGACTTCCTCGAACACCGGCGGGCCATCCGCGCGGTAGCGCTTGCCCAGGCGTTCCACCTGCAGGAATGGGGTATTGCTCATGCTTTCTCCTTATTCGACATAGGTCACCAGCTTCTGCAGCCGCGCGAACAGCAGGTCAAGCAGCATGCCGACCACGCCGATCATCAGGATGGCGAAGATCACGCTGGCGAGTGCCAGGTTGTTCCATTCGTTCCAGACGAAGTAGCCGATGCCGGTGCCGCCGACCAGCATTTCGGCGGCGACGATCACCAGCCAGGCAATGCCCATCGAGATGCGCATGCCGGTGAGGATGGTTGGTGCCGCGGCCGGCAGGATCACCAGGAAGGCCTTGCGCAGCGGCGAGACTTCCAGCGTGCGCGCGACATTGAGCCAGTCGCGCCGTACCGCGGCGACACCGAAGGCGGTATTCATCAGCATCGGCCACACCGAGCAGATGAAGATCACGAACACGCCGGATATCGACGAATCCTTGATCGTGTACAGCGCGATCGGCATCCAGGCCAATGGCGAGATCGGCTTGAGGATCTGGATGAAGGGATTCAGCGCCCGCTGCATCAAGGGCGACATGCCCAGCAGGAAGCCGAACGGGATTGCCACTGCCGCAGCGAGCAGAAAACCCAGCGCAACGCGTCCGAGCGAATAGGCCAGCTGGATGCCGATGCCCTTGTCGTTCGGCCCGTTATCATAGAACGGGTCGGACAATTGCGAAGCCACCGTGTCCGCCATCTGGGCAACCGTGGGAAAGCCGCTGCTCTTGGACGCGCCGAGGTCCTTGCCCATCAGCCGGGCGTACTCGGTTTCCTCGCTGGTCAAGGGAGAGGACGCCGCCGCTTCCCGCGGTACCGTCGCCAGATGCCAGCCGAACAGGATCGTCGCAAAAATCAGCAATGAGATGATCGCCGCGCGCAAGCCCAGGGAAGTGCCTGCCTTACTTGCCGGTTTGTTGGAACTCATCGGCGTCACCTCTTCATCGCAAAGCTGGCAAGGTAGGCGTCGGGCGTGGCGGGATCGAATTCCTTGCCCATCACCTTGAACTTGGGGTAGGCGCCTTCCGGCACCTTCTGGCCAAGTTCCTTCATGTGTTTTTTGGCGTCGGTCAGCAGGAAGACTTTCTCGGCGAGGCCGCGGTAGTCGACATCGCCCTTGACGTAACCCCAGCGCTTCATCTGCGTCAGGATCCAGACGCTCATCGAATGCCATGGCACCGGGTCGAAGCCGGCCCGCATCGGCACATTCTGCACCTTGCCGAGGCCGTCGGCGAACTTGCCGGTCAGCACCTGCGCCACCACCGCCTCCGGCTGGTTCAGGTAGGCGGCCGGCGAGATCACCTTGGCTACCAGCGCCCGGTTGGCCGGATCGTTGGCCATTGCGGCCGCGTTCAGCACTGCGCGGAACAGCGCGGCGAAAGTGTTCGGGTTTTGCCGGATGAATTCCTCGGAAGTGCCGAAGGCGCAGCAGGGATGTCCATCCCAGATGTCGCGCGACAGGATGTGGATGAAGCCGACTTCGTCATAGACGGCGCGCTGGTTGAAGGGATCGGGGCCGAGGAAACCGTCGATGTTGCCGGCGCGCAGATTGGCCACCATTTCAGGCGGCGGCGTGACGCGGATCTGCACATCGCGATCCGGATCCAGGCCATGTTCGGCGAGGTAGTAGCGCAACAGGAAGTTATGCATCGAATAGTCGAACGGCACCGCGAACTTGAATCCCTTCCACTTCCTCGGATCGCGCCTATCCTTGTGCTTGATGTGCAGCGTGATGGCCTGGCCGTTGACGTTCTGGATGGTGGCCACGCGCATGGGTGTGGGATTGGAGCCGATCCCCATAGTCATGGCCAGCGGCATCGGCGACAGGAAGTGCGTGGCGTCATATTCGCGGTTGGCCATCTTGTCGCGGATGAGCGCCCAGCCGGCGGTCTTGTGCAGGGACACATTCAAGCCCTGCTTGCGGTAGAAGCCGAGCGGGTCGGCCATGATCAGCGGCGCCGCGCATGTGATGGAGATGAAGCCGACCTTCAGATCCGTCTTTTCCAGCGGCGCCTTTTCCTGCGCCATCGCCTGCATGGCACCGATTGGCAGCACGCTGGCGATTGCCGCGCTCGCCGTGTTGCGGCCGACCGCGCGCAGGAAGTCGCGGCGCTGGCTATCGCGGGGGAACATTCCGCGCAGCACGGCTTCTTCCACCGCGTCGGCGATCAGCGTTTCCGCATCGCCGGCGCGCGCTTGCAGGCGGCGCGCCTCTTCCGCATCGTGCGCTTCCTGGCTGGCGTGGCTGCCGCAATTGCAGCGGCGATTCCCATGCTCGGGATCGTAGGTTCTGAATATCGACATGCCGGACTCCTTTTCAATCAAGAGGAAAGTTGCAGTCCGGAATGCAAGGCACGTGCCATACGGCAAGCTGGGCATTTACCCCGATTCGGTACGAAAGGACGCACCAGCGCGGCGCGCATGGCTGTTCCTGCTCCCGCTTTTGGGGCATGCGCTGCCGCTGAATCCAAGGTTTGCTCTTGTGAAGAAGTGCAGGTGTCGGCGTCGGCCGTGG
>JAEWBA010000163.1 GCA_023391395.1 Pseudomonadota bacterium | reverse complement strand
ATCCTGTACCTCGTGGGGAGAAGCGGATGAAGGCGCATGACAGCCGGCGTGCCATCCTGGTCTGGATGGCGCTCATGCTTTTGCTGCTGACGAGTTTCGGCAGCGCTTATCTCAAACTGGGTGTCTGGAACGGCGTGCTTAATCTTGCCATCGCGGCAGTCAAGACCTTGCTGGTGGCGCTGTTCTTCATGCATCTGCGCGCGGCACCCGCGCTATTGCGCATCGCCGCCGCGGCCGGGCTGCTGACGCTGGCGCTGCTGTTCGGCCTGAGCCAGGCCGACTATGCGACGCGCGCGCCGTACCTGGCGCCGTGGCAGTCACCGCAGGAAGGAGGCTAGGGCATGCGCGGGCAGGTCGTCGTCGTCACTGGCGCCTCGGCCGGAGTCGGCCGCGCCACCGCGGTCGAGTTCGCAAAGCATGGCTGGCGCGTGGCGCTGCTGGCGCGCGGCGGGGAAGGGCTGGCCGGCCTCGAGGGCGCACGTGAGGAAGTCGAGTCCGCCGGCGGCGAAGCCCTGGTGGTGCCGGCCGACGTCGCCGTGCAGCGCGAAGTCGAAGAGGCGGCGGCGCGCGTGGAGCAGGAATGGGGCGCGATCGATGTCTGGGTCAACGACGCGATGGCGACCATCTTTTGCGATGCCATCCATATTTCGCCGGAGGATTTCCGGCGTGCCACCGAGGTTACCTATCTCGGCACCGTCTGGGGCACCATGGCGGCCCTGAAGCGCATGAAGCCGCGCGACCGCGGCGCCATCGTGCAGGTCGGCTCGGCACTCGCGTATCGCTCGATTCCCCTGCAGGCGCCTTACTGTGGCGCCAAGAGCGCGATCCGCGGCTTCACCGATTCGCTGCGTTCGGAACTGATCCACGACCATAGCCGAGTGCATCTGACCATGGTGCAGCTCTCCGCCTTCAACACGCCGCAATTCGACTGGGGCCGCACCTGCCTGCCCAACCGGCCCAAGCCGCTGGGCAAGATCTTCCAGCCGGAGGTGGCGGCGCGCGGCATCTACTGGGCCGCCACGCACCGGCGGCGCGAACTGTGGGTGGGCTGGCCGGCGGTGCAGGCGATAATCGGCACCCGCGTCATTCCCGGCTTTCTGGACCGCATGCTGGCCTTCCAGGCCTACGAAGGCCAGGAAGGCAACAGGCCCGTGGCGCCGGGCCGCCGCGACAATCTGCATGCGCCGGTGGCCGGCGATCATGGCGCGCATGGCCGCTTCGACAACCGCGCCGTCTCCCGGAGCGCGCAATTGTGGCTGAACATTCACAGGCTGCCGGTGGCGGTCGCCATCGTGCTGATACTGGCGCTGATTCTTGCGATCACGTTGTGGCGGGGCTGAGGGCAGCGCGTCAGCGCCCACGGCGCAGCATCCATAACGCCAGCCTCTGCAAGCCGATCAGGACCGCCGTGATGCCCACCGCCATGCTGAAGAGGGCGAGATTGCTTTCGTCGCCGGCACGCAGGCCAAAGCTCAGCGCCGTCGATACTGCCGGCGGATGCATGAGATTGAAGGTGACCATCAGGACAATGGCAACCACCATCGCCAGTCCGCCGGAAAGATAGCCCGGACCGAACAGCAGGTAGCTTCCCAGGCCCAGAAGCGCGGAGCCGATCTGGGCCACCGCCAACGTGCGCACTTGGTTCACCGGATTTTCCGGATCGAGATAGATCAGGAAGGCGCTCGAAGCCAGCGAGGCGAACAGCAGACGCTGATTGCTGAGTGCTTCCACCAGCGCCAGCACGGCCAGCACGATCAGGGTAGGCATGAGAGCCAGCAGAAGCTCGCCCCTGAGGCCGAGCCGGCGCCGGCGGCGGGTCTGGTCTTTCATCCTTGCCTGTCCTCCCTCCTGGCGGTTGGTGCATGACGCTGCAATGCCGGCTCGTCGCTGGCGCGCTCGTCCTTCATTTCGCGGCTCAGGAAGTAGTTGAGTGCGGTACGGATGACGGCGATGGCAGCCAGCTTGCCGATCCGGTCCCAAGTCGGCGCCACCGAGGTGGACAGGATATCGGCTGCCAGCTGCAGTTCCAGCGCCAGCGTCAAGTAGCGCGCGAAGGACAGCCGGATGGGCGTGAACGGCGCGCCATGCTGCGCGACGACATGGCGCAGAAGGCCCACGATAGCAACCGCCACGCCGGCTGCGATCACCAGCGCACCCAGCGTTTCCACCAGCAAGCGCAGCCACTCGACGCCGGCTTGGACCTGTTCTTCGATCTGGTGGAACAAGCCGTTCTCCTTCCGTCTAGTCAGCGTGCGCCAGACATGATTACCACGGTGCGGCCCCGGAAGTCGGCGGCGGCAAGGAGAAAAACAGATAGACGCAACTTCGGCATGAGGTCTCGGCGAAATGAAGGGCCGGATTTTCAATGCTGCTGGCGCAGGGCCAGCGCCAGCACTTGCGCCAGATGCAGCGCCTGCTTGCCGGTGCATTGCGCGATCTGCTCGCGGCAGCTGAAGCCGTCTGCGACGATCAAGGCATCCGCCGCCGCTCCTCGCACTTCCGGCAGCAACACGCGTTCCGCGCACGTCATTGATACTTCGTACTTGTCGCGCTCGAAGCCGAAGGATCCGGCCATGCCGCAGCAGCCGGAATCGAGCATGCGGAAATCGAGGCCTAGCTTCTTCATCACGCTTTCCTCCGCTTCGGTCTTGAGCACCGACTTGTGATGGCAATGGGCATGTACTAGCGCGGGCTGCGCCAATTGCGGGAATGGGAAGCCGGCGATGCGCTGGTCCAGGTATTCGCTCAGCAGGAACACCTGTTCGCGCAGCCGCTTGGCCTGTTCGTCATAAGGGAACAGGTTCGGCAATTCTTCGCGGAACACCGAGACGCAGGCCGGCTCCAGCGCGACGATGGGCGTGCCGGCGCGAATGTCGTCGGCCAGGGCATCCAGCACTTTGCCCAGATAGGACTTGGCGCGCTCCAGCATGCCGAATTCGTACAAGGGCCGGCCGCAGCACAGGTGCATGCGCGGAATCGACACTGTGCAGCCGGCATGCTCCAGCACCTCGACCGCCGCCTTGGCGACATCGGGATGGAAATAATTGCTGAAGGTATCGGGCCAGAGGATGATGTGGTCGCCGCCGGCGCTTGCCTGACGCCGCTGCCGGAACCAGGCGGCGAAGGATTGCGGTGCGAAGGCGGTGATGCGCCGCTGCGGGGCGATGTGCGCCAGCCTTTTGGCGAGCGCCGCGAGCGGCGCCGTTTGGGTCAGGAGATTGGCTGCCTCCGGCAGATGTGAGGCCAGCCGCGCCCAGCGGTCGATTAGGCCGAAGGCATAGGCATTCAAGGGGCGCGCTTTGCCCTCGTAATAATGCGCCATGAATTCCGCCTTGTAGGTCGCCATGTCGACGCTGACCGGGCATTCGCCCTTGCAGCCCTTGCACGACAGGCACAGGTCGAGCGCTTCGTGCACCGCTTCGTCCTGCCAGCCGCCGTGGATCACTTCGCCGCGCGCCATTTCGAACAGCAGGTGGGCGCGACCGCGCGTCGAGTGCATTTCTTCGCCGGTCGCCATATAGCTCGGGCACATGGTGCCGTTTTTCTTGCGGCATTCGCCGACGCCGACGCAGCGCAACAGCGTGCGCGAGAAATTGCCCTGATCGCCGGGATAATGAAAGTGCACCGGCAGCTCCGGCGGATCATAGCCGGTGCCGAGCCGCAGGTTCTGGTCGGCGCGGAAGGCGCCGACCACCTTGCCCGGGTTCATTTTCCAGTGCGGATCCCAGATGCCCTTGAATTCGCGGAAGGCTTGCATCAGTTCGTCGCCGAACATGATGGGCAAGAGCTCCGCCTTCGACTGGCCGTCGCCATGCTCGCCCGAGATCGAGCCCCCCAGGCTCACTACCAGGTGCGCCGCTTCATGCAGGAAATCCCGGAAGACGCGGATGCCGTGCGCCGTCTCCAGGTCGAAATCGATGCGGGTATGCACGCAGCCCTGGCCGAAATGGCCGTACAGGTCGCACTCGTAACCGTATTTCTCGAACAGCGCGCGCAGCTTGCGCAGGTATTGGCCGAGATTTTGCGGCGGCACCGCCGAATCCTCCCAGCCTTCCCAGGTGATCTTCTTGTCGGGCACGTGGGCGGTGGCCCCCAGTCCCGATTCGCGCACTTTCCAGATCAGCTTTTCCACCGGCGGATCGTCGAACAGCTTCATCGAAGGCGGATGCGCCGCCCCTTTCAAGGCGTCCATCGCGCGCTGCGCCTTGTCGTCGGACTCGCGCTTGTCGCGGCCGCCGAACTCGACCAGCAGCCAGCCGCCACCCTCCGGCAGCAGCTTCACGTTTTCCGGGTGCAGGTGTATCGCCGTCATGTCGGCGATCAGGCGGTCGTCCATGCCTTCCAGCGCGATCGGCCCGAACTTGAGGAGCTCGGGCACATGGTCGCCGGCTTCGTAGACATCCTTGTAGCCCAGCGCCAGCAGCGAACGCGCCGGCGGATTCTCCAGCAGCCGCAGCTTGGCTTCGAGCACGACCACACAGGTGGCTTCGGAACCGACCAGGGCCTGCGCCACATTGAAGCCATGTTCCGGCAGCAGCGCCTCCAGGTTGTAGCCGGACACGCGGCGCGGAATGTTGGGGAAGCGGCGGCGGATCTCGTCGGCATAGCGGTCGCGCAAACGCTGCAGTTGCGTGTGGATGGCGGCAGCCCGGTCCCCGCGCGCCAGGATGGCGCGCAATTGCTCGTCTGAGGTGGCGCCGACCGTCATGCGCGTGCCGTCGTAGGTGAGGACGTCGAGCTCGATGACGTTGTGCACCGTCTCGCCGCCCATCACCGAATGCGGGCCGCAGGAATTGTTGCCGATCATGCCGCCCAGCGTGTTGTGGGTATGCGTGGCGGGATCGGGTGCGAAAGTCAGGCCATGCTTGCCGGCGGCCTCGCGCAAATCGTCCAACACCGTGCCGGGTTGCACCCGTGCGGTTTTTGCGTCGGCGTCGATTTCCAGCACGCGGTTCAAGTACTTGGAAAAATCCATCACTACCGCCACGTTGCAGCATTGCCCGCACAGGCTGGTGCCGCCGCCGCGCGACAGCACCGGCGCGCCGTATCGGTAGCACAGCTGCACGGTGGCGATCACGTCTTCGACCGTACGCGGGCTCACCACGCCGATCGGCACCTGCCGGTAGTTGGAGGCATCGGCTGCGTACAGCGCCCGACTGCCGGCGTCGAAGCGCACTTCGCCTTCGATGCTGCGCGCCAGCTCGGCGGCCAGCTGCTGCATGTCGCCGAAGCCGGCGGCCAAAGGCGGCTCTGCAGAGCCGGTATCCACTAGACCGCGTAGCATTGTGCCTCCGCCCGTTTGAATGCGATGCCCAGACCGGGCCGGCTCAGGTCCGGCGCCAGCTTGCCTTGGACCGGAAGTGCCGTGCCGTCGAACAGCATTTGTTCGATGCGCGCATGGTCGTGGAAATA
>JAEWBA010000093.1 GCA_023391395.1 Pseudomonadota bacterium | reverse complement strand
GGCCCCAACGGCGCCGGCAAGACGACTCTGTTCAATCTCGTGACCGGCGTCTACACGCCGACCAGCGGCGAGATCGTATTCGAGGGCGAGAACGTGGGCGGCAAGTCGCCGGACGAGCTGGCACGGCGCGGCATGAGCCGCACCTTCCAGAACCTGCAGATCTGCATGAACATGAGCGCCATCGAGAACGTGATGGTAGGCGCGCACCTGCGCCTGAGCCAGAACCTGCTCGCCGCCATGCTGCGTCTGCCCGGCTTGCGCCGCGCCGACCATGATTGCCGCGAAGAGGCGGCCGAACTGATGGAATTCGTCGGGGTCGGCAAGTACATCGGTTACGAAGCCAGCCAGATGCCTTATGGCGCCTTGAAGCGGCTCGAGATCGCACGCGCGCTTGCCGCCAAGCCGAGGATCCTGCTGCTCGACGAACCGGCCGCGGGCCTGAACCACACGGAAACCGGCGAGATCGAGGCGCTGATCCGCAAGGTGGCGCAATCCGGCGTGACGGTGGTGTTGGTCGAACATGACATGAAGCTGGTGATGAACCTGTCCAACCACATCACGGTGCTGGACTATGGCCGCAAGCTCGCCGAGGGCACACCGGCAGAAGTGCGCGCCAATCCAGACGTCATCGCCGCCTATCTGGGCGCGGCCGCCTGAGGAGAATCGAATGCAAGCTCATAACAACACGGCCACGCAAAGCGCGCAGGGGAGCGCGCCTGCCACGGTGCTGGCGACTAAGGGACTGACCAGCCACTACGGCCGCATCCAGGCCTTGCACGGCATCGACATCACGGTCGGCGAAGGTCAATTGGTGGCGCTGGTCGGCGCCAATGGCGCCGGCAAGACCACGCTCCTGCGCACCATCTCCGGTGTGCAGCCGGCAAGCGGCGGCAGCATCCAGCTGTATTCCTCCGACATCACCAACATGAGCCCGGACAGGCGGGTGCGCTCCGGCATTTGCCAGGTGCCGGAAGGGCGGCAGGTGTTCGGTCCCATGTCGATCGAGGACAACCTGCGCCTGGGCGCGTTCACGCGGCCGAAGAAGGACATCGACGACGATGTCGAAAAGATGTACGCGCTGTTCCCGATCCTGAAGGAAAAGCGCGAGCTTCCGGCAGGCACGCTGTCCGGCGGCCAGCAACAGATGCTGGCGATGGCGCGTGCGTTGATGGGCCGTCCGCGCCTGCTGCTGCTCGACGAGCCTAGCATGGGCCTGGCGCCGCTGCTGGTGGAAGAGATCTTCCGCATCGTCAAGACCTTGAAGGCCCAGGGCATCACGATCCTGCTGGTCGAGCAGAATGCGCACGCCGCCTTGTCGATCGCGGACATCGGCTACGTCATTGAAACTGGCACCATCGCTTTGTCCGGCCCCGGCCCAGAGCTGCTCGACAACGAACAGGTGAAGAGCGCTTACCTGGGCATGTAGTACAGGAGCGCCGCACTCCGACATCTGGAGTGCGGCTTCCTTCTGGCTGCAAGTTTTCCGGCTCTGTTACTTCCGTCATTGGATGTTCTTGTCAGGGTGTCCTGACGGTGCCGCGCGCGCTGATTCGCGCGGTCTTTCAGGAGAGCGGAAATTCCCGGCAAGCTGGAAGGCGGTTGGCAAAAAATTGCGGCAAGCAGGTAGTTTCCCTTACTAAAGTTTCAGGGCGCTCGGCCGCTAACTTACGAATTCATCCTTCGCCTTGCGCTGGTATGCGCAGCGGCGGACGCGTATGCAGGACCCTCGACATACACCGGTCCGTACGCGGGAGCTTGCAGGGGAGAGATCATGAGTTTGCGGAACGTGCGCATCGGCGCCAGGGTGGCGGGAGCCTTTTTCATCGTGTTCGCCGCGCTGGCGCTCAGCCTCGCGCTATCGCATGTGCTGCATCTGAAAAGCAGAGACCGCATCGCGCACGGCTTGCAATCAGCCCGCGACAAGGCCACCCTGATCGGCGAATGGAAGGCTGCGCATCTCGAAAACAGCCTGGCCTTGCAAGCCTCCATTCTGCAGGGCGGAGCGCAGCCGGCGAGCACGGCTGCGGCGCGTGCCGCCGATATCCGAAAGCGGCTCGAAGCCAGCGGATTGTCGGCGAACGAGACCGCCATTCTCGCCAATATCAGTGCGCTCGAGCAGCAAGCGCGTGCCGCCGTCGCGGAATGGTCGGCCGCCGCTGCCGCCAGCGGTGCTCCCGGCGATGCTTCTTCTGGGGTTGGCCGCCTGACGGCCATGAATGCCGAGCTCACCAAGCAATTCGATCAACTGCAGGCACTCCAACAGGATGCCGCCAATGCGCTTCTCGATGAGACGCGGCGCGCCGATTCCGGCACTGTGCTGTGGCTCCTGGGATTGGGAGGAGCCGCCGCGATCCTTATTGCCGTGCTGGGATGGCTGCTTAATCGCAGCATCACCCGGCCGCTGGTTGCCACCATTTCGATCGCCAAACGTGTAGCCGTCGGCGACCTTTCTTCTCATCCAAAAATAGAAGGCAAGGACGAGATCAGTGAGCTTCTGCATGCCTTGAAGCACATGAATGACAGCCTGCTGAAGATCGTCAGCGAGGTGCGCGGCGGCACCGACGCCATCACGGCCGCCTCCAGGTCCATTGCCGAAGGCAATTCTCATCTGGCGGCGCGTACCGAGTCGCAGGCGGGGTCGCTGGAAGAGACCGCCAGTTCGATTGAAGAATTGGCTTCCACCGTCAAGCACAACGCTGACAATGCCAATGAGGCCAGTCGGCTGGTCGGCGCTGCCAGCGAGGTCGCCCAGCGCGGTGGCCAGGTGGCGGGACGCATGGTCGAAACCATGGGCGCAATCAAAGACAGCTCGCGCCGCATTGTCGACATCATCGGCGTCATCGACGGCATTGCATTCCAGACCAATATCCTGGCCCTGAACGCGGCGGTGGAAGCCGCGCGTGCCGGCGAACATGGCCGCGGTTTCGCCGTCGTCGCCGCAGAGGTGCGCAGCCTGGCCCAGCGGGCAGCGGGCGCGGCCCGGGAAATCAAGGGGCTGATCGGAAGCTCGGTGAGCCAAGTCGATGCCGGCAATGAACTGGTCGATGAAGTGGGCGAGGCCATGAGCGAAATCGTGTCCTCGGTGCAGCACGTGGCGGGTCTGATGAACGAGATCGCGGAAGCGAGCAGGGAGCAGAGCGCGGGAATCGCGCAGGTCAACCAGGCGATTGCACAGATGGACCGCATGACGCAGGAGAATGCGGGCATGGTGCAGCAGGCGGCGGAGGCAGCCGAAAGCCTACGCCATCAGGCCGATGCCCTGGAGCGCGCGGTGAGTGCCTTCCGGCTGGCGGAAAACAGCTCCGAGGCGGTGGACATGGTGCAGCGGGCGGTGGCCTACATCAGAACCCACGGCCGCGAACAGGCGATTGCGGCATTCAGCACGCCTTTGCCGGAATTTCGCCAGCGCGACCTGTACATCAACCTTATCGATATGAATGGCGTTTGCCTTGCACATGGCGACAATACGAAGCTGATCGGCAAGGCGATGTTCGACGCCAAGGATGCGGACGGCCAGCTCTTCATTCGGCGCTTCATCGAGGTCGCGAAGGAGCAGGGCAAGGGCTGGATCGATTACCGCTGGGCCAATCCGGTCACCGAAGCGATCGAATCGAAATCCACCTACGTCGAAGCGATTGACGGCATGGTGGTCGGTTGCGGGATCTACAAGGGTTGAGCGCGAGCTAGCCTGCACGCAATCCGGCGTGTTGACTGCTCAATTGACCGCTGCAGCCGTCGATAGCGCCGGCCGCAACACTCACCACAACGGAATAGTGCCGGCATTACATGGGCCTGTTTGTGCTTCTATTCGAGCCCACCGCCGCACAGAAAAGACAAGGGCCGGATCGCTGTCCGGCCCTTGACCTGATCGAAAACCCTATCCGCTTCAGAAGTAGCGCAAGCCCAGTTCTGCCTTCACTTCAGCCGCTGTCCGGGCCGCGACTTCGCGCGCCTTCTCGGTGCCCTCCTTGAGGAGCTGCAGGATGTAGCCGCGGTCCTGCTCGTATTGGCGCCGCCGTTCCCGGATCGGCGCCAGCAGTTCCTGCAAGATGTTTTCCAGGCGTTTTTTCACCAGGCTGTCGGCCAGGCCGCCACGCACGTAGTGCGCCTTCAGTTCCGCCAGGCCCTCCTTGTCCGGATCGAAGGCGTCGAGATAAAGGAAGGCGACATTGCCTTCGAGGTGGCCGGGATCTTCCACGCGCAGATGCAGCGGATCAGTGTAGATCTTCTTGACCGCGGCGCGGATTTCATCTTCGCTGGCCCCAAGATTGATGGTGTTGCCGAGCGATTTGCTCATCTTGGCTTTGCCGTCGATTCCCGGCAGGCGGCCGATTTCTGGGACCAGCGCCTGGGCTTCCACCAGGATGTCGCGGCCGGCGATGCGGTTGAAGCGACGCACGATCTCATTGGTCTGCTCGATCATGGGAATCTGGTCTTCGCCCACGGGCACTAGCGCGGCCTTGAAGGCGGTGATGTCCGCCGCCTGGCTGGCGGGGTAGGCCAGGAAGCCGGCCGGAATGTCCCGTTCGAAGCCGCGCAGCCGGATTTCTTCCTTGACGGTCGGATTGCGTTCCAGGCGAGCGACCGTCACCAGATTCAGGTAATAGAAGGTCAGCTCGGCCAGCTCGGGAATCTGCGACTGGATCAGGATGGTCGAGAGCTTCGGGTCGATGCCGACAGCCAGATAGTCCATTGCCACTTCCACCACATTGCGATGGACCTTGTCGGTGTCATCCATGTTGTCGGTCAGCGCCTGGGCATCGGCCAGCATGATGAATTGCCGGTATTGGTGCGGGTAGGCGACCCGGTTGCGCAGGCTGCCGACGAAATGACCGAGATGCAGCGGGCCGGTGGGGCGGTCGCCGGTCAGGATGATGGAGGAATTCTGTGAAGCGTTCTGTGGCTGACTCATGGAGACTCCTGGACTTGCCCCTGCGGATGCGCCAACAGAAACGCCGCCCGTGAGAGGCGGCGTTAATGGGAATCACATCACACTCAGCGGCCGCTCTTGTTCAGCGGAACCACCAATTCAGGCAGGGACGACGTGAGGTGACAAATAACATGGCGCGATACTCGCAGTTCGGGTGCCGCTTGTCAAGGCGGCGTCTCCCGGCAGCGCGGCGCCCTGTAGAAAGTGCGCCCGCAATCAGACCACGGCGCCCAGCTTGAAGATCGGCAGATACATGGCAATCACCAGGCCGCCGATCAGCACACCCAGAATCACCATGATCA
>JAEWBA010000431.1 GCA_023391395.1 Pseudomonadota bacterium | reverse complement strand
GCCCCTACCTAGGGCAGCTCCCCTCCTTCTCTCCGGACGTGGTGCTGGCCGTCGAAACCGGTGCCGATGCCGCACGCTTGCTGCAGCAATGGAACAATTTCGGCCTCAAGAAACAGATCCCGCTGGTCACTTCTCAAAACACTACGGACCAATCCATCATCCGCAATCTCAGCAGTGCCGAAGTCGAAGGCCTGGTGTCGTCAGCCCACTATGCCGATGGCCACGATGACCCGTCGATCCGCAAGTTTGTCGATGCTTACGAAAAGAATTTTAAGAAGATTCCATCGATCTTTGCTGCCGAAGGCTACACGGCTGCACTGTGGATTGCCGATGCGCTGGCCAAGATGAATGGTCAAGTCGAAGACCGTACGCGCTTCCTGAATACCATCATGAATGAAACCATCGCGGACAGCCCGCTTGGCAAGAACCTGAAGATGGATGCGTATGGCAACCCGATCTACAACATCTACATCCGCAAGGTCACCAAGCGTGCCGATGGGAAGATGGTCAACAGCGTCATCGAAACCTATCCGAATGTGTCGCAGTTCGGCAAGTTCAAACCGGAAGAGTATCTGAAGCAGCCGGCATTCAGCCGCCAGTTCCAGGGCGTTAAAAAATGAGTGTTGCTTCCACAGCAGCCGTCGGCACGCAATGGGCGCTGGAGCTGAATGGCGTAGGCCGCAGCTTCGGCGGCCTGCGCGCCGTCAACGATGTGAATTTGCGCGTGGCAGCCGGATCGACCCATGTCGTGATCGGTCCGAACGGCGCCGGCAAGACCACCTTGTTCAGCCTGATTTCGGGCGAGACGGCCTTGTCTTCCGGCAGCGTAACCATGCTCGGAACCGACATGTCGCGCTGGTCTGCCACCCGCCGCACCCTGGCGGGACTAGGCCGCACCTATCAGATCACCAACGTCATGGCCGGATTGACGGTGGAAGAGAATGTGCTGCTCGCGCTGCGCGGCAAACGATCGGTCAAGTATTCCCTGTTCGGGAACGGCCGCCCGACCGCTGACGAGGACGAGCAACTGAGCATCATCCTTTCCACCTGCGGCATCGCCGCGCACCGGCGCGATCGTGCCGGCGCCATGTCGTATGGCCGGCAGCGCCAGCTGGAATTGGCCATTGCGCTGGCCAACAAGCCACGCGTGCTGTTGCTTGACGAACCCGCAGCCGGGCTGTCGCCGGCAGAGCGAGGACCGATGGCCGACATGATCCGACAATTGCCGGAGGACCTGACCGTGCTCCTGATAGAACACGACATGGAACTCGCGCTCGGCCTAGCCGACCGGGTGACTTGCCTCTACTACGGCGAAGTGCTGGCTGAAGGATCGCCCGCCGACATTCGCGAAAACGAACGGGTACAGGCCGTTTATTTTGGAACGGCAGAGCATCATGCTTGAGATCAGTAATCTTCACAGTAATTATGGCGATGCGACGGTGTTGCGCGGCGTAAGCCTGCAGGTCCCGGCACATGGAGTCATCGGCCTGCTCGGCCGTAACGGCATGGGAAAAACGACCTTGATCCGTTCCGTGATGGGTTTGTCGCCCCCGACGGTACTCAGCGGTTCGATACGTTTCCACGGACAGGAGCTAATCGGCCTGGCGCCCAATGCAATTGCCAAACTGGGGATTGGGCTGGTGCCCCAAGGGCGGCGCTTGTTCCCGTCGCTGACAGTAGTCGAACATCTGGAAATATGCCCGACTCGTGCCGCCACGGGTGGACGCAGTGGATGGACAATCGCCCGGGCTTTCGAGCTGTTCCCCAGGCTCGGCGAGCGACGCAAGCATCGCGGCAACCAGTTGTCGGGCGGCGAGCGTCAGATGCTGGCCATCGTCCGCGCGTTGATGAGCAATCCGGAACTGCTGTTGATGGACGAGCCGACCGAAGGCTTGGCGCCGGTGATGGTGCAGCATGTCGAAAATGCCGTGCGCGTACTGCGCGACGAAGGGCTTGCTGTGCTGCTGGTCGAGCAGAACCTGAAGAGCGCGCTATCCTTGGTCAGTACCGCACATATTCTGGAAACCGGGGTCCTGGTTTACTCCGGCCAGGCCACCGAACTGGCACATGACAAGGCCACCCTGCAGCGCCATCTCGGCGTCTAAGCGCTGACGCAGCTGCAGTTCACCGACCGATCAGGAAGACCTCATGACCATCCCATCCAGCACCATCGTCGATAACTCCCTGGGCGCTTTCTGTCCCGACGGCCTCATCAACATCCAGGGTGCCGCAAACGGCTCGCTGGCGCGCTTGCGCCTTGGCGTTAAAGATACCTTCGACATCGCCGGATATCGGACCGGCGCTGGCAATCCCGACTGGCTCGCGTCGCATGGGCCGGCGGCCCGTCATGCCGCGGCAGTCGAGATGCTGTTGGCAGCCGGTGCCGACATCGTCGGAAAAACGCTCACCGATGAATTGGCCTACAGCCTGAACGGCGAAAACTACCACTACGGCACCCCGGTCAACCCGGTTTCGCCCGAGCGTATTCCCGGTGGCTCGTCCTGCGGTTCCGCCGTCGCGGTAGCAGCAGATCTGTGTGATATCGGATTGGGGAGCGACACTGCCGGGTCGATCCGGCTGCCGGCCACGTTCTGTGGCGTGTGGGGCATTCGCCCCACCCACGGTGTCGTTTCCAGCGATGGCGTCGTGCCGCTGGCTCCCAGTTATGACACGGTGGGATGGATGGCACGGGATGCATCCATGCTGGCCCGCATCGGAAATGTCTTGCTACCGGCGAGACAAGCCGACGCAGTTCCGGCGCCGAGTCGTCTGCTGATCGCGGATGACGCATGGGCTTTGGCCAACCCGGACGTGCGCCACGCGTTGGATGCCAAACTGCCGTCGGTCCTGGCCCGGTTCGACAGCGTTGCGCATCAGGTGCTGGCGACAGATGGTTTGCTGCAATGGCAGCAAATTTTCCGGGTGATTCAGGGACGGGAAGTATGGAATACACACGGCGACTGGATCAAATCCCGTTCGCCCAATTTTGGGCCCGGTGTCCGCGAACGCTTTCAATGGGCATCGACGATCAGCGCTGAGGCTGCGGATGCCGCTGCGATCGAACGCCGGCGAATTGCTGGCGAGTTGGACGAGATTCTCAACGATACAATCCTGTGCATCCCGACCGTCTCGTTCGTTGCGCCGCTGAAGGGATCTCCGAGCGCCGAAGAAGACCGCACCCGAGCACTCTGCCTGCTCGCAATCGCCAGCCTGGCAGGCCTGCCGCAAGTCGCGATTCCAATTGCGACTGTAAACGGCTGCGCGGTGGGATTGTCCCTGATCGGCTCGCGAAACACGGACCGGGCGCTGCTGGCAAGTGCCGCCCAACTGGCTGAATGAGGTATTTCGGCTGACGGTCGGCCGGTGTAGTGATTCAAGCAAATTCGGACACAGCGAGAGCTGTTTTTGCTGCGATGTTCCGTTCAAAGACAGCGGGCGGCAGAATATCCAATAATGGATGCAGCCGTTCCCTGTTATAGAACGCGATGATGCGCGGGGTGATCTCGGATTTTACTTTTAGGTAAGGCGCGCCGTGCGCCACGCCAGGATGCCACCAAGAGCGTAAGGGTCACGGCTTCGTCGACGCAAGCAGCCTGATCGGGAGAGAAACCAAGCGGGCAATCGTCGAGTGACGGGAAACATGGTGCATTGGGCAATGCTATTCTTAACGCACCCATGCCACTTCTTCTTTCCCTCTCCAGTTTCGCTTGAGAGCCGCCATGTCTGATAAAGAGAACGACCGGCCCGCTCCGCCCGCCGCCACAGCCAACGAAGAACACGATCATCCTTCGCCTGCCGAAGTGTCGCGCGGAATGACAACCCGGCGCCTGCTAACGGCAAGACAATTGCAGGAGAGCCTGGTCGTCGCGCCCCCTCCTTCGCCGCGCATAGCCTGCATTGCCGGCTTGCAGTCGGCGCTTGCCGTGCTGGTGGCTGTCAGCCTTATCCACTTTTCGCCATGGCCGCATCTGGTCGGCTACCCTGC
The DNA here is from genome assembly GCA_023391395.1 of Pseudomonadota bacterium. Lineage (GTDB taxonomy): Bacteria > Pseudomonadota > Gammaproteobacteria > Burkholderiales > Burkholderiaceae_D > Noviherbaspirillum. The sequence goes on along the minus strand of JAEWBA010000431.1, from coordinate 1,040 downwards.
CCTCGGCGCTCTTGCGGCGCTGTACGGCCGCTATGCTTCGCTAAGCCGGCGCAAGAGCATTGTCGGCATCAGCGCCGTCCTGCTTACGCTGAGCGTACTCATCCCCTCACTGGCTTCGCTGGCAGGCATGCCGCTCGTCGCGAAGATGTTCCTGCTGGCCCTGCTCACCGGAGCTGCCTCGCTTGCGGTTGCACACTGGAATCTGGGCGGACCGGGGGCCGTAATTTTCCTGTTCGCGGTCGGCGCGGCGCTCGGGCCGGTCGATTCATGGCAGACGGTCATCGAACGGACTGCCGCCACCGCTGCAGGAGGTGCCATCGCTTGGCTCACCTGCATGCTGACGGACCGCCTGCGCTCGGTGGAAATAGCGAGCCTAAACCTGCCTGCGAGTCCGCGGCGCCCTTTCAGGCATGAACTGATCAGCGCAATCCGCATTGCCATCGGCGCCGCCATCGCGGCGCTGACCGCCCATGCAGCCGGATGGCAATTCCCGGCATGGGCCGCCATCGGCGCAACCGCTGTCATGCAGGGCGGCCACTTGCACATCACCATGAACCGCGCACTGCAACGCATGGCCGGCACCATCATCGGCGCATTCATCGCCTGGGCCATCCTGGCGCAATCCCCGCCGTTCTGGATGCTGCTTGCCGCCGTAGTGATCTTCCAGTTCATCACCGAGGTGGTCATCGGCTACAACTATGCGTTAGGCCAGATCACCATCACGCCCATGGCACTGCTGATGACCTATCTGACTTTGCCGACGGCTGCGGCCATCATGCCGGTCGAACGCGTGCTCGACACCATCCTCGGCGCGACGATAGGCATCGTGTTTGCGGTGATCTTCTCCACCCTCGACGATCGCGTTTATCTGGCGCAGCATCATCAAGAGAAAAGTTAGCGATGGCGGAGCATCTTTCCAAACGGAATATGAAGGACCATTGAGCTAACAAACCATTCAAAGCAGCGGACCGAATACAGTAAGGCCACGACCATACACACAGAAGGAGCTGCCATGAACGAGGAAGCATTCAATCTAAGCC
>JAEWBA010000398.1 GCA_023391395.1 Pseudomonadota bacterium | reverse complement strand
GATGCCTATAGGCCTATTTCAATACAATACCGGACATGTCATTGCCAGAACCCTCCGCCGACGCCCTGGCTGCGTCGCGCTCGCTGCAAACCCTGATCGCCAACGATATTCGCCGCAATTCCGGCTGGATTCCCTTTGCCCGCTACATGGAGCTGGCGCTGTATGCGCCCGGCCTGGGCTATTACAGCGGCGGTGCCGTCAAGCTCGGCAAAGAAGGGGATTTTACAACCGCGCCCGAATCCACGCCGCTATTTGGCAATGCCCTGGCCCACGTGGTTGCGGATCTGATGCGCCAGACCGCGCCCCAGATCATCGAGTTCGGGGCGGGCAGCGGCAAGCTGGCGCGCGACATCCTGAGCGAACTGGCAACGATGGGTGTGACCGTGCACCGCTATCTGATCGTGGAAGTGTCGGGCGAGTTGCGGGCGCGCCAGGAAAAGATGCTGCGCGGCTTCCCGCAAGTCACTTGGCTGGAGCAATTTCCGCCTTCGTTTTCCGGCGTGGTGCTGGGCAACGAAGTGCTGGATGCGATGCCGGTCAGCCTGGTGGTCAAGACCGAGCAGGGGTGGAAGGAGCGCGGCATCGGCCTGTCGGCCAAGGGCTTTGCCTGGCGAGATCGTGCTTGCGATCCGGCGCTGGTTGCACAGATTCCGGATGCAGACCGTCTGCCGATCGGTTATCTGACCGAGGTGCATCCGGTGGCTTTGGGCTTCATGCGTTCGCTGGCATCCATGCTGACTGCCGGCCACCACGACACCGGGCATGGCGGAGCGGCGCTCTTCCTCGACTATGGCTTCCCCGCCCATGAGTACTATCTGGCGCAGCGCGCGCAGGGCACGCTGATGTGTCACTATCGCCATCACGCCCACCCCGATCCGCTGTACCTGCCGGGCCTGCAGGACATCACCGCGCACGTGGATTTCACCGCGATGGCGCAGGCCGCCGTCGACGGCGGGCTGGAAATGCTGGGCTATACCAGCCAGGCCGCCTTCCTGCTCGACGCCGGCATCGGGGACCTGCTGCTGCGTACCTCGCCGGAAGACCAGGCGCGCTATCTGCCGCAGGCCAATGCCATGCAAAGACTGATTTCGCCGGCAGAAATGGGCGAGCTGTTCAAGGTGCTGGTGGTCGGCAAGGGCGCCCGGCTGCCCGAAAAGTTCGGCCGCAACGACCGCAGTCACCGCCTTTGAAATCGGCCTGCGACGATGGATTGTGAATAAAGGATCGCGGCATGCTGCGTTGGACTCTCACCATATTTATCGCCTTGATCCTGTTTTCGGCGATACTGCCGTGGCTAGAAAAACTGGGCGTCGGCCGTCTTCCCGGCGACATCCGCTTCACGCTGTTCGGAAGGAAGGTATTCCTGCCGTTTGCATCCACGCTGGTGTTGTCCCTGCTCGTGCTCGCGCTGGGGCGCTTGTTCTAAAGGAGGTGCATGGTGATGATCCGTGCCGCACGATGAAGGGAAAGCCATGATCCGCTGGGTCGCCGTCATTTTCATCGCCTTGTTCATCTTCTATCCGCTTCTGCCCTGGCTCGACAAGCTGCGCGTGGGTCGTCTTCCCGGCGACTTGCGGTTTCGGCTGCGCGGGGTGGTCATGTGCTTGCCCTTCGGTTCCACGGTCTTGTGGTCGGCGCTGGCCTTTGCGATTGCCGAGCTGGTGAGCTGGACTTGTTTCTTTTGCTAGCGCTGTCAAAACGATTCCGAAGGGGCGGCGCTACCCGCTTCTGAACTGCATCGCTGTATTTTGATGGCTGCTCTCCGTTTGCATTTGCCGTCGACAATGGTATTTTGATGCCCTATGGCAACTATTAAAAAAACGCCGACGCCGTCCGAGCGCTTTCCGCCGGATCGGAGCAGCCAATCCCAATACCATGACAGCCCTCAAGGACATCAGTGCCTTGCTCATTGACCCGCATGCCGGCATGCGCGCCAGTGTGCACAACATGCTCAACCTGTGCGGCATCACCCGCATCGATCACGCCGTCAGCGCCGGCAGCGCGATCCGGCCGCTCAGGAACAAGGCCTTCGACCTCATCATTTGCGAATACGACCTGGGCGAAGGGCAGGACGGCCAGCAGCTGCTGGAAGATCTGCGCCACAACAAGCTCATCCCGCTGTGGACCATGTTCGTCATCGTCACCGCCGAGCGCGCCTACGAGAAAATCGTGAGCGCGGCCGAGCTGACGCCGACCGATTACCTGCTCAAGCCGTTCACGGCCGACGCACTGATGGAACGCATTACCCGCGCAGTCGAGAAGCGTGCCGCCTTCCTTCCGGTCTATTACCTGATGGAGGAGGGGGCGCTTCAGCAGGCCATCGCCGCCTGCGAGGCCGGCGAAAGCCAGCGCCGCTACGCCCTGGACTTCATGCGCCTGCGCGCCGAGCTGCATGTCACCCTGGGCGAGGCGGCGGTGGCCGAAGGTATCTATCGGCAACTGGCGGAAACCAAGTCGATTGCCTGGGCCCGGCTCGGATTGGCGAAGACCCTGTTCATGCAGCAGCGCTATCAGGAAGCGGAGGAACTGCTGAGTGCCCTGGTGGCGGAGAACAGCCGATTCATGGATGCGCACGACTGGCTAGCGAAGACGCACGAGGCGATCGGGCAACTGGCGGCGGCCAAGGAGGTGCTGGCCAATGCGGTGAGCATATCGCCGCATGCGGTGCGACGCCTGCGCAAGCTGGGCGAAGTCGCGCTGGAGACCGGTGATGTCGAAGTGGCCGAGCGCTCGTTTCAGAGGGTGGTGGCCAAGGCGAAGTATTCCGAGTTCCGCGATCCGGAAGACCATGTGCGCCTGGTGCAGGCCCTGGTTCGGAAGGGTGAGGCGCAGCAGGCGGCCGGCGTGATCCGCGACATGGAGCGCTCGCTGGCCGGAGTCGCCAAGATGCCGGCCTGCCGCGCGCTTTCGGCAGCGCTCCTGCATACCCACAAGGGCGATGCCGAGCGCGCTGCGACGGAGCTGCAGGCGGCAGTGAGCGCGTGCCGCGAATCGACCGGGCTGTCCAACCAGATGAAGATGGCGCTTGCGAAAAGCTGCCTGGAAAACAGCCTGGATGACGGCGCGGCGGAAGTGATGATGGAAGTGATGAGCAACACCGCCGAGGAAAGCGCGCTGGCCAAGGCCATGAGCGTATTCGAACAGGCGGGGCGCAAGGAGCTGGCCGAAAGAGTGGTGCGGGACAGTCGCCGGCAAGTGGTCGAGCTGGTGGCCGGCGGTGCCGAAAAGGCAAAGCAGGGCGATTACAAGGGCGCGGTCGAATTGATGGCTGCGGCGGTCGGCAAGCTTCCCGATAATCCGCAAGTCGTGTTCAATGCTGCAGTTGCGGGCTTGAAATGCCTGGAAAACGAAGGCTGGGACGGTCGCCTGGGCGATCAGGTGCGGGGCTACATCGAGACCGCGCGGCGCCTTGACCCGGCCAATCCGCGCCTGAGCTCGCTGGCCGAGCTTTATCAAGGCTTGACGAAAAAGTACGGCATCCGGCCCGCGGGCAGGGCCTGAAAGATTTGTTCGCCCGCCACCTGATCTGCGGAAACAATGCTTGGGTGAACTACGATACTGGTTTGCGGGTCAGACCGGAAAGCTTGTGCTGCCTGGCGAGCCGAGCGCCGGCCAGCCGCGGGCGGCCTGCCTTCATTTCTAATATTGAACATGACTGACCAAACCGAACCGAAAATTCCCCCTTCATCTTCGCCTTCCCCTGCCGAGCCCAAACCCGCGGCGTCCGGCGTCGGCCGCCGACGGACCGACCGCGATACGGCGTGGGCGCAAACCCAACGCGTCGTTTCCGCGCGCTTTCGCGCCTTGTCCGACAATGTGCTGCGCCGATTGACGCAGCGCACGCTGAAGATCGGCGTCTCGGCGCGCATTTTCCATCCGGAAACCGGCGCCAAGGGCCTGCGCAGCAAAACCCTGCAATATCTCGAGGAATCCATCGCCCAGTGGGTGATGTCGCGCGACGTGCTGGTTTTCATGATTCCGACCGTGAATACCAACAGCCTGTTGCATCCCAGCAACGTTCGTCTGCGCGACTATGCCAAGCATCTCGACGGACTGGTCTTGCAAGGCGGGGCCGACGTTTCTCCGCAGACCTATTCGCAGGTCGCAACGCGCCCGGAATGGAGCGGCGACCGCGCGCGCGACATGTACGAGCTGGAACTGCTGCACGAATTCATCGAGGCCGGCAAGCCCGTGCTGGGGGTATGCCGGGGATGTCAGTTGATCAACGTGGCGTTCGGCGGCACCCTGTATCAAGACATCGCCTCGGATGTGCCGAGCGCCATCGAGCATGTGAGCGACGATCTGTACGACAGCCATTACCACGAAGTCCAGTTCCCGCAGGGTTCGTCTCTGGCTGCCTTGTTCCCGGCCAAGCCGCGCGCCTTGGTCAATTCCATCCACCACCAGGCGGTCCGGGAACTGGGCCGGGATCTGGCGGTGGAGGCGGTTTCCGGGCCCGACAACATCATCGAGGCGGTACGGTATCGCAAGGCGCGCTTCGTCATGGGTCTGCAATGGCATCCGGAATTCCACCGGCCGGGTGTCGAAGACCTGCTAGACTGCACGCCCATCCTCGACGATTTCCTGCAGGCGGCCCGGGAAACCCGATTCTGACCCCCGTGGCGCCCCCAGTCGGGGGCATGCGGCGCCCCCTGGCTCACAAAAAATTCGTGCCAAACAGCATTTTTCGTTGACAGGCAAACGACCTTCTACTATAGTTTGGGGTTCCCTGCGGAGGGGTGGCCGAGTGGTTAATGGCAGCAGACTGTAAATCTGCCCTCTTACGAGTACGCTGGTTCGAATCCAGCCCCCTCCACCAGCAGTAACGCGGGGAAAGCAGTGTGCGGCGGAAGTCGAAGGTCCCTGCGGGTGTAGCTCAATGGTAGAGCTGAAGCCTTCCAAGCTTACGACGAGGGTTCGATTCCCTTCACCCGCTCCAGTTTTTGTTGAACGTACAAGGTACGGACAGCGATGCCCTTGTAGCTCAGTGGTAGAGCACTCCCTTGGTAAGGGAGAGGCCACGTGTTCAATCCACGTCAAGGGCACCATGATTATTAAGTTGGTTGTCATCCATACCGGAAAGCAGTCGGGCGCGTGCCTGGACATCTCATCATCGTTAGGAGTCTAAAATGGCAAAAGGCAAGTTTGAGCGGACCAAACCGCACGTGAATGTGGGCACGATTGGTCACGTTGACCATGGCAAGACGACGCTGACGGCGGCGATTGCGACGGTGTTGTCGAAGAAGTTTGG
>JAEWBA010000378.1 GCA_023391395.1 Pseudomonadota bacterium | reverse complement strand
GGTGAGGAGCGTGCCTATCGCGGCCCGCGCTCCGCGACCACTCGCCGCATCATGTTCACGATGGCATCCGGCGGCGTATCCTGCAGCATCACTTCCTTCACGCCAATCTTTTTCAGCTCAACCACATCCTCGTCCGGAATCACGCCGCCGCCGACGACGATCATGTCATTCACGCCTTTTTCTTTAAGCAGCTGCATCACGCGCGGGAAAATCGTCATGTGGGCGCCGGAAAGAAGGCTGATTCCCATGATGTCGACGTCTTCCTGTATCGCCGCTTGCACCACTTCTTCAGGCGTGCGGTGCAGGCCGGTATAGATCACATCCATGCCGGCATCCCGAAGGCAGCGAGCCACCACTTTGACACCGCGGTCATGACCGTCGAGTCCAACTTTTGCGATCAGCACTCGGATCGTCTGGGTGTCCTGGTTCGTTTGTGTTGCCTGATTCACAGTCGCATCTCCTATAAAAGGGTTGCCTGCCGATCCCTAGGCCTGTTCAGATGGTATGGCGGAAAAAGAAAGGAATCGGGATCGCGAATGGTCACTTGCCGGGGGCGCTGCGTTCTGTTTATCCCATCCAGATAGTCCTCGGATCAGATGGGACATGTCCGCCGCGAAAACCTACAAAAGAGAAGGGCTAAGTAGAGCGAAAATGAATGCAATCAATAGCGGACGGTATACCGTATTCGGTACCCTAGATTTAGCACGCACTCTCAAGAATGCAAATTCAATCAGCGCCTATTTTTGGATTCATTGTTGAGTCTCAAGCTCACCGGAGTCTGCCAAGCAGGACTGTTCAGTGCGCAAGAAAAATCTCTTTCCTCAAGAGTTGATTCCGAGTGCAGTGCCGTTGCACACCGCCATAGCGACGATCTCGTGCGGCAAACACACCTTCCATACGGACGCGCTACCCGCGGATGCTAGTGGCTGTGAATGGCTGAAATTCGCTTACCGCATGTCCATAACGAACTTTGATTTATCTTCATCAGGGGCAGATTAAGCTTTGCATGTTCATTACCCGTGGCTATGGTGTATTGAGAAATTCCATACCGTATACCGTATGCGCCATAGGGACATCGGGGTAGCTGCTCTAAGTGGTTTCTTGCTGCCATTGCATGCATTCGATGGAGCCATATTGCATTGGCGTTCCATTTCCCGGCAGAGCAGGACGGTGGCGCACCATGCGGCACTGCAGTGCCGCTTCAGATCTTACCTGAGTTGATGTTAGGTTTTCTGGAGACATGCCATGAAATCGATGTTCAAGCTGGTCGCGTTTGCGGCTGCACTCGGCTTTTCAGCACAGACGCTTGCTGCAGATCCGATCAAGATCGGCGTATCCGGACCGCTGACCGGCGGTTCGTCGCCGATGGGAATCAGCATGCGCGACGGGGTCAGGCTCGCGGCCAAGGAGATCAACGCGAAAGGCGGAGTGCTGGGACGGCAGATTCAACTTGTTGAGCGGGATGACGAGGCGAAGAACGAACGCGGCGTCAGCGTGGCGCAGGAACTGATTAACAAAGAGAAGGTGGTTGCCGCCTTGGGCCTGGTCAATACGGGCGTGGCACTGGCTTCGATGCGCTTCTATCAGGAAGCAAAAATTCCCGTCATATTGAACGTGACCACCGGGACGCAGGCGACCCAACAATTCCCGACAGCGGAAAGTTATATCTTCCGCCTCGCCGCCTATGATTCGCTTCAGTCGGACATGATCGTGGACGAGGCAATCACCAAGCGCAAGTTCACCAAGGTCGCGATCCTGGCAGATTCGACCAACTATGGGCAGCTCGGCCGCGCCGACCTGGAAAAAGCGCTGGAGAGGAAGGGTATCAAGCCTGTTGCGGTGGAAAAATTCAATATCAAGGATGTGGATATGACGCCGCAACTGCTCAAAGCCAAGGAGGCGGGCGCCCAGGCTATTCTGACCTACGGGATCGGGCCGGAGCTGGCACAGATTGCAAACGGCATGGCCAAGATGGGCTGGAAAGTACCGCTCATCGGAAGCTGGACCTTGTCGATGGCCAATTTCATTGACAACGCGGGTGCCAACGGTACGGGCGCCCGTATGCCGCAAACCTTCATCCAGGAACCGAACACGCCCAAGCGCAAAGAGTTTATTGAGGCCTACGTAAAGGAATACAAGCCGTCAAAGGGCCGCATTCCTTCTCCCGTCTCTGCCGCGCAAGGATACGACTCCATGTACTTGCTGGCAGCCGCGATCGAGCAGGCAGGAAGCACCGACGGTCCGAAGATCAAGGATGCCCTTGAAAACCTGCAGAAAAAGGTGGATGGCGTCGTGACCACCTATGACAAGCCGTTCAGCAAGGACAACCATGAGGGGATCAAGGCCCAGAATGTCGTCATGGGAGAGGTCAGGGACGGACGCGTAGTGCCGGCACAGCAGCAATAGTCGTAGCTTTCGCGACGGTGCGTGCAGGTGGAGGAGCTTTCTCGCTGCAAGACAGCCGTCGCCAGTTTGCGGACATCGTTTGATCAATTTCCCCATTCACCTGACTACCCCGGAACAGTCATGCAAGACGTCAAGCCGGCCCAGCAAAGCCTTGCCAACCCGGCAGAAACCTCCATGGCTTTGCTGGAAATGCTTTGGGAGAGCGGGCAGTTGATGACTCGCTTCATCGACCACCAGCAGCCCCAAAATTATCTCGGCATGGGTGACA
>JAEWBA010000356.1 GCA_023391395.1 Pseudomonadota bacterium | reverse complement strand
ACCCTCGAGTTCGTCAAGAACTTCTGGGGCAGCATGGGCGTACCCGGCACCAATGCGGCCGCCAGCAGCATGCCTGGCATGAACCTGCCAGGCATGGTCATGCCGACCTTGTCGGTGGAAGAGATCCGGAAAAAGATCACCGATCTCAAGACGGTGGAATCCTGGTTGGAATTGAACATGAACATGTTGCGCGCTTCAATCCAGGCGCTGGAAGTCCAGGCGGCCACCATCTCCACCTTGCACTCCATGGGACAGGCGCTAAGCGCCACGGTCCACGCCGCCGCGCCTGCTGCACCGTTCTCGGAGGCTGCTCCGGAATCCCGCCAGGCGCAGCCTGCTGCCGAATCGGCGGTGCCGCCGCCCAAGGCCACGCACAAAGCGGCCGATGCTCCCGAACCGACCGGCCGCGATGAGGCGGATGCCGCCAGCCTGACGGCGCCGCTGATGAATGCCGCGGCATGGTGGAACATGCTGCAGGATCAGTTCAAGCAGGCCGTGAATACCGCAATGGCCGCCGAAACGCCGGCCGCCAAGAGCGGCAATGGCGTCGATCGCACGGCGCCGAAGAAGACCAAGCCGCGCGCGGCGACAAAAGCTTCCACCCGCCGCAAGTCGCCCAAATAGGCGCATCTCACCTGGGGACGGTGCAAGCCTCTGGGCAGCGCCGTCCCCCTTCCTGCTTTCTGCTTCCCTAACCTAGACTCGGTTTCGTGCCGCTATGCAAGGCATTTGCTCCTGCGCATGCCGTCATGCGCGCGGGATGAGCTAGCTCAAATGTGCTGGAACTATTGTGCCGCCTTTCAATCTGCCGAACATACTGAGACGATAAATGGATAGCAGACGGCGCGTGTCGAAGGGCGTATGCCGGCAAGCTTCCTCTCAAGGTCCACGGCGGTAAGCGGATTCCGGGACGGGGAGCAAGCGCCTGTGGCCGTGCAGGCCATACGACCGATGCGATGCTGCCAGCCGGATCATCTTCATGAAGAATGACACGCTTTACAGCAAGTCCGGCGGCTCGCGGCCGACCCGGCCGGCTCCCGGCGCTGTCGATCCGGCCAAGCCTCCCCAAGACAAGCAGGCGACTACGGCGCGGCGCGGCAGATGGCCCGCGCAAGCGCGCAACCTGTTGCTGGCCGTGCTCGCAGTATGCGGCCTGCTTCTGCTGCTGGCGCATTTCGAATCCCGTCTGCCCGCGCGCAACCTCACCCAGAAGGACATCGATGCCGCCGTCATGCACACGCTGGCACACAACGTGCTGCCTTCGCAGGAAGCGCGCGCTTACGCCAATGTGCGGCGTGCGGTGGTCCGGGTGCAGCAAGTGGACCCGCATCGCGGCGACGGCGAAGACAAGGTGGTCGGTGTGGGTAGCGGCGTGGTGATCGTGGATAAGGGCGTGATTCTCACCAATCTGCATGTGGTGGTCGGGGCCGAGAAATTGCAGGTGGTATTCGCCGACGGCACGGAGTCCGATGCGGAAGTGCTGTCGCTGCAGCCGGAGAACGATCTGGCGGTATTGCAAGCCAAGCTGATTCCGGACGATCTGGTGCCGGCCACGCTGCGCTCGACGGCCGATCTGGCGGTGGGTGACCGCGTCATCGCCGTCGGCTTCCCCTTCGGTATCGGCCCCTCGGTATCGGCCGGCGTGGTGTCGGGCTTGAGGCGCCAATACCACTCGCCCCAGGGCGGGCGGCTGCTGAGCAATCTGATCCAGTTCGACGCCGCCGCCAATCCGGGCAACTCCGGCGGCCCGCTGGTGACCATGGATGGTGCGGTGGTCGGCATCGTCACGGCGATCTTGAATCCGGAGGCGCAGGGCTTGTTCATCGGCATCGGCTTTGCCGTGCCCATCGAGAATGCGGCGGCCGCAGTGGGCGAGTCGCCATTTTGAAGTCGGAAGGGAGGAGCAATGAACGACGCAGGTTACGGCCGCGGTACGGTCTCGCGCCAGATGGAAGAGATCCTGTACGAGGTGAAGAAGGTCATCGTCGGCCAGGATGCTTTCCTGGAGCGCGTGCTAGTGGCGATGCTGGCACATGGCCATCTGCTGGTCGAAGGCGTGCCGGGGCTGGCCAAGACGCTCACCATCAAGACACTGGCGCAAGCCATGCGCGGCAGTTTCCGCCGCATCCAGTTCACGCCGGATCTGGTGCCGGCGGATCTGGTCGGCACGCGCATCTACAACCAGAAAAGCGGCGACTTCTCCACCACTCTCGGGCCAGTGTTCACCAATCTGCTGCTGGCCGATGAAATCAATCGCGCGCCGGCCAAGGTGCAAAGCGCCCTCCTGGAAGTCATGCAGGAACACCAGGTGACCATCGCGGGCGAAACGCATCACGTGCCCGCGCCCTTCCTGGTGATGGCCACCCAGAATCCGATCGAGACCGAAGGCACCTATCCTTTGCCGGAGGCACAGGTGGATCGCTTCATGATGAAGGTGCTGGTGGGCTATCCGAGCGAGGAAGAGGAATTCGTGATCGTCAATCGCGTCACCGGCACCAGCGCCGAAGTGATGCCGGTCACGACCACCGAGCAATTGAAGCAGCTGCAGCGCGAATGCCGCAGCGGCTATGTCGATCCGGCCCTGGTGCAATATGCGGTGCGGCTGGTGGCGGCCACCCGCGATCCCGAGCGCTACGGGATCGCCAACATGGCGCCGTATCTGGCCTATGGCGCCAGTCCGCGCGCCACCATTCATCTGGTGGAGGGCGCGCGCGCCATGGCTTTCCTGCGCGGGCGCAGCTATGTGCTGCCGGAAGACTTGGTCGACATCGCCCCGGATGTGCTGCGGCATCGCCTGTCCTTGTCCTATGAAGCCTTGTCCGACGGATTGACGGCGGACCAGCTCATCCATCGCCTCATGAAACACATGCCGGCCCCCGAAAAGCCGCTGGAAAGCCATGCAAGAGTGGATCTCGAAGCCTGAGGCGCTGCTGCGCCGCCTGGAATGGACCGCGCTGCGCCGCCTGGACGGCTTGCTGTTCGGCGATTATCGTACGCTGTTCCGCGGATTCGGCGTGGATCTGGCCGATCTGCGCGAGTATCAACATCACGACGATGTGCGCCATATCGACTGGAACGTCACGGCCCGCCTGCAAACGCCCTATGTGCGCGTGTACAACGAGGAGCGTGAGACCGCCGCCTGGTTTCTGCTTGATCTCAGCCCTTCGGTGGATTTCGGCTCGCGCGAGGTGCATAAGCGTTCCGTGGCGGCCGAGTTCGTGGCGCTGCTCGCGCACGTGCTCAGCCGTCACGGCAACCGCGTCGGCGCGCTCCTGTAC
>JAEWBA010000323.1 GCA_023391395.1 Pseudomonadota bacterium | reverse complement strand
GCATGCGCGCCTTCGTCATCGTGGTGCTGGGGGGCATAGGCTCGATCGGCGGCGCCTTCTGGGGCGGCGTGCTGGTCGGCGTGCTGGAGTCGGTCGGCAGCCAGTTCATGCCGGTGACCTATGCCGAAGCCCTGATTTTCGGTTTGTTCCTGGCGGTGCTGTACTTCCGCCCGGCTGGCCTGTTTGGCGTGGAGAAAGAGTAATGACAAAATCCCTTTTTGGACGCGGGGCCTTGACCGCGCTGGCCGTATTGCTGATCGCAGTCCCCTTGATCAGCGGCAGCCAGTACATCCTGTCGGTAGCGGTCATCACGCTGATGTTCGGCTATCTCGCCTTGTCGTGGAACGTGTTGGGCGGCATTGCCGGCCAGTTGTCGCTCGGTCATGCGGCCTACTTCGGCATCGGCGCCTACACCTCGACCTGGCTGTTCGACAATCTCGGCATCTCGCCTTGGCTGGGCATGTGGGCCGGCGTGGCGCTGGCGGTATTCGCGGCGGTGCTGATCGGCGCCGCCTGCTTCCGCCTGCGCGGCGCCTACTTCGCTCTGGCGACCATTGCCACCAGCGTGGTGCTGAAGACCCTGGTGGAAAACGCCGACGATCTGCTCGGCGGTTCGCGCGGCATGGAAGTGAAGCTGCTGCATGATGCGCCGCTGTACTTCCAGCACACCAGCAAGGAGTTCTACTTCGTCATCATCGCGGTGCTGACCGCCCTCGCCTTGCTGATCAACTGGGCGATCCTGCGTTCGCGCTTCGGCTACTACCTGACCGCGATCCGCAACGATCAGGAAGCTGCGCAGGCACTCGGCGTCAACACCACTCGCTACAAGCTGCTGGCCGCGATCATCAGCGCCGGCATGACCGCCATCGGCGGCACCTTCTATGCGCAGTTCGTCATGTACATCGCGCCGGAAATCGTATTCGGTGTCAACTTCAGCGTCATCATCGCGGTGATCTGCATCATCGGCGGACGCGGCACCCTGTGGGGCCCCTTGCTGGGCGCCCTGCTGTTGCATCCCGCCGAAGAGCTGGCACGCCACGTTTCCGGCGGCATGGTCGGCGTCGACATGATGTTGTACGGACTGATACTGATGATCGTGATCCGGGTTCAGCCGAATGGCCTGGTGGCGATCCTGGCGAAACTTTCGGTGCGGCGCACTGCAGCAGGAAAGGCATAACATGGCACTACTTGAATACCACAACGTCGGCAAGCGCTTCGGCGGCTTGCGCGCCATCGACAATGTCAGCTTCAAGGTCAACGCCGGCGAAATCATCGGCCTGATCGGCCCCAATGGCGCCGGCAAGACCACGCTGTTCGGACTGGCTTCGGGATTTCTCGATCCGACCGAGGGCGAGATCCATTTCGACGGCCGCCGCACCCACGGCATGGGCGCTCCCGCCCTGTGCGCGGCGGGGCTGTCGCGCACCTTCCAGATCGTGCGCCCTTTCGGCGACATGACGGTGCTCGATAACATCATGGTAGGCGCCTTCCTGCACCACCGTGCGCGCCAGGATGCCCAGCGTGTCGCCGAGCAGGTGCTGGAACGCGTCGGCCTGGGCGGCCGCGGCGATACCATCGCCCGTACGCTCACGCTCTCCGGCCGCAAACGCCTGGAAGTCGCCAAGGCCTTGGCGACGCAACCCAAGCTGCTGTTGCTCGATGAAGTGATGGCCGGTCTGACCGCGGTCGAGACCGAGGAAATGCTGGACCTGATCCAGGGCTTGCGCCGCGACGGCATCAGCGTGCTCGTCATCGAACACAATATGCAGGCCGTCATGCGGCTGTCGGACCGCATCGTCGTGATCCATCACGGCCAGAAGATCAGCGAAGGCCTGCCGGCCGAAGTCGCTTCCGATCCCAAGGTCATCTCCGCCTACCTGGGCGACGCCCATTCCAAGTCAGCAGGAGCCGTCAGTGCTTGAAGTCAAAGAAATCAATTCGGGATATGGCGACGTCCAGGTCTTGCGCCAGGTTTCCCTGTCGGTGCAGGCCGGCGAAATCGTCAGCATCGTCGGCGCCAACGGCGCCGGCAAGTCCACCCTGATCCGCACCATCATGGGCACCTTGCCCGCCCAGTCGGGTGAGATCCGCTTCCTTGGTGAGCGCCTCACCGGGCGCCCGCCGCACGAGATCGCCCGCCTGGGGCTGGCGCAGGTGATGGAAGGACGCCGCCTGTTCGGCCACATGGACGTCGAGGATAATCTGCGCATCGGCGGCGACATTCTGCGCGACGAGAAGCGCAGCCGCGAAAATCTGGAATGGATCTACGGCATGTTCCCCAAGCTGGCCGAACGGCGCCGCCAGTTGGCACGCTCGTTTTCCGGCGGCGAACAGCAGATGCTGGCGATCGGCCGCGCGCTGATGACCTCGCCCAAGCTGCTGCTGCTGGATGAGCCTTCCATCGGCCTGGCACCCATCATGGTCGAGTCGATTTTCGAGAAACTGCCTGAAATCAATGCACGCGGCATTACCATCCTTCTGGTGGAGCAGGACGTGCACCGTTCGCTGAGCTATTCTTCGCGCGGTTATGTGCTGGAGCACGGCGAGGTGGTGATGGCCGGCAGCAGCGCCGAACTATTGGCCGACGAAGGCTTGAAGCGGGCCTATCTCGGACTTTGATGGCGAAATTTTGAAGCAGCGCCGGAATTCCTCCATGGATG
>JAEWBA010000306.1 GCA_023391395.1 Pseudomonadota bacterium | reverse complement strand
AAATAGGGCAGGTCATAGCCGTATTCGCCGGCCGTCACCGCCATGCCTGGCGGCGCGCGGTCGCGCAGCAGATGCAGGCCGGCCAGATCGTCCGAGGATACCGGTTCCTCGAACCAGGCGACGCCCTGCCGAGCGAAATCCTGCGCCAGGGCCAGCGCGTCTTTACGCGTGTAGGCGCCGTTGGCATCGACGAAGAGCCGGGTGTCGGGGCCGATGGCTTGACGCGCGGCTTGCACGCGCTCGGCATCGCGTTCCGGTTCCCGTCCCACCTTCATCTTTACCATGCGCATGCCGCTCTCTGCCCAATCCCCGAGCTGGCGCCGCAGCTCGTCATCGGTGTAGCTGGTGAAGCCGCCGCTGCCGTACACCGGAATGGCGGCGCGCGCCGGGCCGAGCAGGGCCGCCAGCGAGATGTTGAGCAGCTTGGCCTTGAGGTCCCAGAGCGCGATGTCGACTGCCGAGATTGCCATCGAACACACGCCGGGCCGGCCGAGATTGCGGATCGCCTGCACCATCTCCTGCCAGCGGGCGTTGATGGAGAGCGCGTCATTTCCATGCAGCAGGGGCGCCAGTCGGTCGCGGATCAGCGTGGCGGTTGCGGTGCCGGCATAGGTGTATCCGATGCCGGTCGTGCCGCCGGCGCCGATGCTGACCAGCACCAGGGTGGTCGAATCCCAGGCCAGGGTTCCATCCGACTCCGGGCCATCCGTGGGGATGGTGTAGGCTTCGACGCCGACATGGACGATGGGAACGGGGGGCGAGTCGGTAGCCATGGCGGGTGCACCTGCGATGGCGGGGTAAATTGCCATATGCCGCAAGGGCCGTGCCAATCCATTTGGACAAATGCAGGGCGACCATGCCCGGCACACGCCGGGGCCGGACGCAGGACGGGCGACGCGGCCGGAACGATTTACCCATGGCCGGTAAATTCTGCAGCATGGCTCGGCGTGCAACTTGTCAATGCCGCACCGGTCACATCGATACCGCTTTTGCACCCCTGTTCCGGTCCGGCCTCTCCTTCCGCCATGAGCGACTCCTGCTATCCGACCATCGCCGACTATGCCCTCATCAGCGATTGCCATTGCGCAGCCCTGGTTTCCAGGGCCGGTTCAGTCGATTGGTGCTGCATGCCGCGCTTTGACGCCGACACTTGCTTCGGGCGCCTGCTCGACTGGGACAAGGGCGGCCATTGCATCATCCGGCCTGTCGCGGAGGATGCCGAAAGCAGTCGCTGCTACGTGCAAGGCACGATGGTGCTGGAAACCCGTTTTCACACTCCACAGGGCGAAGCCCGGCTGCACGATTTTTTCGCGATGGACGAGGCGGCATCGGAGCAGGGGCCTTACGAACTGGTGCGCGTGCTGGAAGGCATTTCGGGGCAGCTCGAATGCCGCCTGGAAGTGGCGCCGCGTTTCGATTTCGGAGAGATCGTGCCGCACGTGCGCCAGCATGATGAAGGCGTGTACACCGCCATCGGCAGCAATGTCGGCCTGGTCATCCATTGCGACCGGCGCCTGGACGTGGTTCGCGACGGCGGCCTGAGCGCACGTTTTTGCATCAGCGGCGGCGAGCGGGTGCGCCTGAGCATCCGTTTCGAGTCGCCGGAACGCATCGACGAGGCTTCCGGGCCGGCGTTGGCCGGCGATGGCGCCGATGCCGCCCTCGAACATGCCTGCGCATGGTGGCGCGCCTGGACCGGCCGCATCCGCCATGCCGATGAGCAAACGCTGCGCTCCGCGGTAGTGCTCAAGTCGCTCAGCTTTGAGCGCACCGGCGCCATCGTGGCGGCACCCACTACCTCGCTGCCTGAGGCCGAGGGCGGTCAGCGCAACTGGGATTACCGCTTCAGCTGGGTGCGCGATTCGGTGTTCACCGTGCGCGCTTTGTATGCGCTGGGCTGCGAGCGCGAAGCCGATCGCTTTCTGCATTTCGTTCAGCGTAGCGCCGCCGGCAGCGCCGCCGAAATGCAGATCATGTACGCCGTCGATGGTAAGCGTCGCCTCACGGAAGTGGAGCTGCCCGGGCTGGAAGGCTATCGCGGCTCGCGGCCGGTGCGCGTCGGCAATTTCGCTTCCGAGCAAAACCAGCTCGACATCTATGGCGAAATCCTGGAGATAGCCTGGGAGTGGCATGTCAAGGGTCGCGGCATCGAGGCGCAGTACTGGAATTTCCTGGCCGACGTGGTGGATGCCGTCACCGTGAAGTGGCGCGAGAAGGATCACGGCATCTGGGAATTCCGCGATCATCCGCGCCATTTCGTGCATTCCAAGGCGATGTGCTGGAGCGCACTCGACCGCGGCATCCGCCTCGCCCAAGAGCAGGGTCTGCCGGCGTCCCTGGAGCGCTGGCGCGCTGCGCGCGACGACATCCGCGCGGCGATAGAGCGTGAAGGCTGCGATCCGCAACGCGACATTTTTCTGCAGGCTTTCGACAGTCCCTGTCTGGATGCGGCACTGCTGCTGTTGCCGCGTACCGGCTTCGTCTCCTACGACGATGCGCGCATGGTGCGCACCACCGAAGCGATCCGCCAGGGACTGGATCGCGGCGGATTGCTTGATCGCTATGACTCCAGTGATGGCTTGCCGGGACGCGAGGGCGCATTCGTGCCCTGTACCTTCTGGCTGGTGCGCTGCCTGGCCTACCAGGGGCGTAGCGAATTGGCGTGGGAGTACTATAGGCGCGCGCTCGGCTGCGCCAACGAACTTGGACTGTTCGCCGAGGAGTTCGATACGGGAAACGGCCGGATGCTCGGGAATTTTCCGCAGGCGCTGACGCACGTATCGCAAATCACGGCCAGGCTCGCACTGGAGAATGCTGCCAAGCCGGCGCCGGCAACGCACGAAGTCGGATAAGCCGATGCATATATGCTAGAATCCCCGCCGCTTCGATTCCGATTCCGGCTTTGAATCCGACTTGGCGCTGCGTGCGCTTTTTTCGTTTATGCGGCACCAGCCGCGCCGCCCGAGTGGTGAAATTGGTAGACACAGCGGACTTAAAATCCGCCGCTTACCCGAGAGGGGGCGTACCGGTTCGATTCCGGTCTCGGGCACCACGTACTCATTCTCATTCCGTCGCAACACCCGCACGATGCCCGCAGTGAAAAAACTGCTGAGCGATTACGCAT
>JAEWBA010000138.1 GCA_023391395.1 Pseudomonadota bacterium | reverse complement strand
AGCCACAGGTCGATGGCCGCATCGTCCTGTCCGGCTTGCGCGCTCCGGTGGATATCGTACGCGATGCCGAAGGCATCCCGCACATCTATGCGCAGAGCACCGACGACGCTTATTTTGCGCTCGGCTTCGTGCACGCGCAGGATCGTCTGTGGCAGATGGAGATGAACCGCCGCATTCCCGCCGGCCGCATGGCGGAAATCCTTGGACCTAGTGCCTTGCCCACCGACCGCTTTCTGCGCACCTTGGGGGTACGGCGCAATGCCGAGCGCATCCTGACCAACCTGGATGCACAGACACGCGCCGCGCTGGAGGCGTATGCGCAAGGCGTGAATGCCTACCTGGCGCAACGTAGCGGGCCGCTGCCGCCCGAGTTCATCATCACCGGTGCGCCAGCGCCGGCTCCCTGGCAAGCGGTCGATTCCATCGGCTGGATGAGCATGATGGCCTGGGACCTGGGGGCGAACTGGACGCAGGAAGTGCTGCGCATGCGTCTCGCCCAGCGCCTGCCGCTGGAGCGGATCAATGAATTCCTGGCGCCGTATCCGGGCGACGCGCCGCTGCAGACACGCGACTATACGCGGCTGTACCGCGAGCTGGCCGGCACGGTCCAGCACGCGGCGAGGGTGGTGGAAATTGCGCCGCCGTCCTACGTGGATGGCATGGGCTCGAACAACTGGGTGGTCGGTAGCGCGCTTTCAGAAACCGGCAAGCCGCTGCTCGCGAACGATCCGCACCTCGGCCTGTCGGCGCCTTCACTCTGGTACTTCGCGCACCTGTCGGCGCCCGGCCTGAACGTCATCGGCGCCACGCTGCCCGGCTTGCCCGGCGTAGTGCTCGGGCGCACGGACCGCATTGCCTGGGGCTTCACCAATACCGCGCCGGACGTACAGGACTTGTACATCGAGCGCGTGCACCCGGAGGACGGCAATCGCTACCAGACGCCGGATGGCTGGGCGGAATTCCGCACGCGCCGCGAAACCATCAAGGTCAAGGGCGAGGCGGATGTGACGCTGGAAGTGCGCGAGACGCGCCATGGCCCGGTCATCAGCGGCGCTTTGCCGGTGCTGGATAAGACACCGCTGGATGCGAAGAAATACGTCCTCGCCTTCGCCTGGACCGCGCTGCGGCCGGACGACATGACGCTGCAGGCGGCGGTCAAGCTCAATCGCGCGCGCAACTGGCCGGAGTTCGTCGAAGCCATGAAGGATTTCCACGCGCCGCAGCAGAACGTGGTGTACGCCGATATCGATGGCAATATCGGCCTGCTCACGCCCGGGCGCGTGCCGGTGCGCAAGGCCGACAACGATCTCAAGGGCCTGGCGCCGGCGCCGGGCTGGGAGGCACGCTATGACTGGGACGGCTTCATTCCCTTTGACGAGTTGCCGCGCCAGTTCAATCCGCCTTCGCAGCGCATCGCCACCGCCAACCAGAAAGTGGTCGATGCCGACTACCCGCATTTTTTGACCAGCGAATGGGCCCCACCGTACCGCTTCGAGCGCATAGAGCAGTTGCTGGATGCGCGCCCATGGCACACGCTGGAGAGTTTTGCCTCGATCCAGAAGGACGTCGTCTCGCTGGCGGCGCGCGAATTGCTGCCCTTGCTGGCCAAGACGACTCCGCGCAGCGCGCGTGCCGAAGCTGCGCTGGCGGCATTGGCCGGCTGGGACGGCACCATGAGCGCCGACCGTGCCGAGCCGCTCATCTTCAATGCCTGGATGCGGGCCGCCTCGTACGCGATCTTCGCCGACGAACTGGGCGAGGACCTGATGAAGGATTACTGGGAACAGCGCAATGTGCACCAGTCCATGGTCAACGTGCTGTCGGACAAGGATGGCCAATCCCGCTGGTGCGCCGATGCGCGCAAACCGGCCGGGACGCCGCAGAGCTGCGGCGAGCTGTTGGCGGGGGCGCTGGAAACCGCGCTGGCCGACCTGGAGCAGCGTTACGGGAAGGACATGGCGCAATGGCGTTGGGGCGAGGCGCACATGGCGGTATCCGAGCACCGTCCCTTTGGCCGGGTCGCTTCACTGGCGCCCATGTTCGATGTGCGCGTGCCGAGTCCCGGCGACACCTTTACCGTCAATGTCGGCCGCCACAACTTGCGCGACGAAAAGGCGCCTTACGCCAATCGTCATGCCGCCAGCCTGCGCGCGCTCTACGACTTGTCGAATCCGGAAAATTCGCTCTTTATTCACTCCACCGGCCAGTCCGGGAATCTGCTGTCGCCGCTGTACCGCAATTTTGCGCAGCGCTGGGTGGACGTGGCTTATCTGCCGATGAAGATGCAGCGCACGGAAGTGGAGAAAGGGCGCTTGGGCACGCTCAGGCTGGAGCCGTGAAAAGCATTTGAGCCGCGGTAGGCCGGGCGAAAGAAAAGAGCTGTGTCATTCCGAGGATCAGAGCGACGAGGAGTCTCCTGAATTCACCGTGGGCTGAGGCGCGAGATTCCTCGCCTTCGCTCGGAATGACAGGCTTCCGATCCTCGCCGTGTTCGCCGTGCTTAAAGAGGCCTTTACGCCTTCGTAACTACTGGCTGCACCTTGCCCGCTGCTTCCCGAGCATGGGCGCGTGCCGTCTCCACATCGTCGGCGCAGGCTAGCGCCACGCCCATGCGACGGCGGGCGAAGGACTCGGGTTTGCCGAACAGGCGGATGTCGGTGCCCGGCACCGCAAGTGCCTCCGCGACGCCTTCGAAGGCAATCGCTTGGGCCTCGTGCTGGCCGTAGATGACGGCCGAAGCGGCGGGCGACTTCAGCGCCACGTTGACCGGCAGGCCGAGGATGGCCTTGGCGTGCAGCTCGAACTCGCTTTGCCATTGGCTGGCCAGGGTGACGAGGCCGGTATCGTGCGGGCGCGGGCTGACTTCGGAAAACCACACCATGTCGCC
>JAEWBA010000111.1 GCA_023391395.1 Pseudomonadota bacterium | reverse complement strand
CGCCATGCGCGTATGGATAGACCCAGCCAGGCTGGTCGGCTTCAACCTCTCGGCCAACGATGTCAACAACGCCATCCGCTCACAGAATGCACAGGTATCCTCGGGCACGATCGGCGATCTGCCCAATATCCCCGGTCAGTCGATCACGGCTACCGTGGTGGTGCCCGGCCAGCTCAGCACCGTCGAGCAGTTCGGCAACATCATTCTGCGTGCCAATCCCGACGGTTCCAGCGTGCGCCTGAAGGATGTGGCGCGTATCGAACTCGGCGGCCAGAACTACGGCACCTCGGCGCGCCTGAACGGCAAGCCTTCCACCGGCATCGGTGTGCAGCTCTCGCCGACCGGCAACGCGCTCGAAACCGCGACCCTGATTCGTGAACGCATGACGGAGCTGTCGCGTTACTTCCCGCCCGGCATGAAGTGGGACATCCCCTTCGACAGCTCGCGCTTCATCGACATTTCCATCACCCAGGTGGTACACACCCTGCTGGAAGCGGTGGTGCTGGTGTTCCTGGTGATGTATCTGTTCCTGCAGAATTTCCGCTACACCATCATTCCCACCATCGTGGTGCCGGTGGCCCTGACCGGGACTTTCGCCGTGTTGCTGGCGCTGGGTTTCTCGATCAACGTGCTGACCATGTTCGGCATGGTGCTGGTGATCGGCATCGTGGTCGATGATGCGATTGTGGTAGTGGAGAACGTCGAGCGCATCATGAGCGAGGAGGGGCTGCCGCCCCTGCAAGCCACGCGCAAGGCGATGGGTCAGATTTCCGGGGCCATCATCGGCGTGACGGTGGTGCTGATTTCGGTGTTCGTGCCGTTGGCCTTCTTCGGCGGCGCGGTGGGCAACATCTACCGCCAGTTCTCGGCGGTGATGGTGGCTTCCATCATGTTCTCGGCCTTCCTGGCGCTGTCCTTGACGCCGGCGTTGTGCGCGCATCTGCTGAAGCCGGTGCAGGCCGGCCATCATCACGAAAAGCGCGGCTTCTTTGGCTGGTTCAACCGCGGCTTCTCGCGTACCGCCAAGCGCTACGAGGGCTGGGTCGGCATCATCCTGCGTCGCGCCAACCGCTACCTGATTGTGTTCGCCGCGATCGTGGCGGTGGTGGCGCTCCTGTTCACGCGTATGCCGACTTCCTTCCTGCCGAACGAGGACCAGGGCTACATCATCGCCAACATACAGTTGCCTCCCGGTGCAACCCAGGAACGCACCTCGGACGTGATGCGCTCGGTCGAAGAGCACATTCTGAAGCAGCCTGAAGTCAAGAGCATGGTGTCGGTGCTGGGGTTCAGCTTCTCCGGCAACGGGCAGAACGCGGCGCTGGCTTTCGTCACGCTCAAGGATTGGGCCGACCGCAAGGGTGCCAATGAAACGGCGCAGGCCCTGGCCGGACGCGTCACCGGCGCTCTGGCCAGCATACGCGATGCCTTCATCTTCGCGATCAGCCCGCCGCCGATTCCCGAACTGGGGCGCGGTACCGGCTTCTCTTTCCGCCTTCAGGATCGTGGCGGCAACGGCCACGATGCCCTGCTGGCGGCGCGCAATCAGTTGCTGGGCCTCGCTTCGCAGAGCAAGGTACTGGCTGGCATGCGCCCGGAAGGCCTGGAAGATGCGCCGCAACTGCAGCTCGATATCGACCGCGACAAGGCCAGTGCCCTTGGCGTGTCCTTCGACGCCGTCAATACCGCGATCTCCACGGCGCTCGGCTCAGCCTATGTCAATGACTTCCCGAACGCCGGACGGCTGCAGCGGGTGGTGGTGCAGGCCGACGCGCCCTCACGCATGCAGCCCGGCGATCTCCTGAAGATCAATGCCCTGAACGTGCGCGGTCAGCCGGTGCCCTTGTCCGCCTTCGCGACCACGCGCTGGATCGTCGGCCCGATGCAGACAGTTCGCTACAACGGCTATCCCTCGATGCGCATCTCGGGCGATGCCGCGCCCGGATACAGCACGGGCGATGCCCTGGCCGAAATGGAGCGCCTGGCGGCGCAACTGCCGGCCGGCTTCGCCTACGAATGGACCGGCCAGTCGCGCGAGGAAAAGCTGTCCGGCTCCACCGTGTTCATCCTGCTCGGCTTTTCGCTGCTGGCGATCTTCCTGGCGCTGGCTGCGCTCTACGAGAGCTGGTCGATTCCGGTGGCGGTACTGCTGGTGGTGCCGCTGGGCGTGCTGGGTGCGCTGATCGGCGCCAATCTGCGCGGCTTCCCCAACGACGTGTATTTCAAGGTGGGTCTCATTACCGTCATCGGCCTGGGCGCGAAGAATGCGGTGCTGATCATCGAATTCGCCAAGGACTTGCACGCGCAGGGCAAGAATCTGATCGATGCCACCCTGGAAGCCTGCCACATGCGCTTCCGCCCCATCCTGATGACCTCGCTGGCCTTCATTCTGGGTGTGCTGCCCTTGGTGATCGCCGGCGGTGCAGGTTCGGCCAGCCAGCGCGCCATCGGCACCGGCGTCATGGGCGGCATGATGACGGCAACGGCCTTGGGCGTGTTCTTTACGCCGATCTTCTTCGTGGTGGTGCGCAGCATCTTCAAGGGCAGCGAACGCCAGCGCAAGATGCACGCACATGGCACGGAGCAGAGCGAGCGCGAGATAACGGAGGTCAAGTAATGAAGGTGCACAAGAAGTTTTCCGTGCTGGCGCCGCTGGCGGCCGCGCTTTCACTGAGCGCTTGCATATCCTTGGCACCGGACTATCACCGCCCGCAGGCGCCGGTGGCTGCCAGCTTTCCCGGCAGCGCGGCCGCGGATGCTGCCGGAAAGGCTGCTGCCGCGACCGCCTGGCAGGATTTCTTCAGCGATGCGCGCCTGAGGCAGTTGATCGAAATCGCACTCGCCAACAACCGCGACTTGCGCTTGGCCGTACTCAACATCGAGCAGGCGCGTGCGCAATTCCAGATCCGGCGCGCCGACCAGTTGCCGACCGTGAGTGCCGGTTTGTCCGGCAATCGTCAGCCCGGCACCACCGGCGGCATCAGCAGCGTCTATAGTGCCGGCCTCTTGGTGACGGCCTATGAGCTGGATTTCTTCGGGCGCGTCAGGAGCCTGACCGAGGCGGCCCAGGCCCAATATTTCGCCACCGAGGAAGCGCGCAAGAACGTGCAGATCAGCCTGATCGCTTCCGTCGCCAATGCCTATCTCAGCCTCTTGGCCGATGAGGAATTGCTGGCCCTAACCAAAAAAACCCTGGCCGGGCGCGAGGAATCCTACAAGCTCATCAAGCTCAAGTTCGACAATGGCGCAGCCTCGGAGCTCGATTTGCGCCAGGCCGAATCCCTGGTCGAAGTCGCTCGCGCGACGCTCGCACAACAGCAGCGCCAGCGCGCGCTCGACGAGAATGCGCTGGTATTGCTGATTGGCCAGCCACTGCCGGCGCCGCTGCCTGAAGGCGTGACGCTGGCAAGTACGACTATGGGTCCTGAGCTGCCGGCCGGCCTGCCATCCGATCTGCTCCAGAACCGCCCCGACATCCGCCAGGCCGAACTACAGCTGATTGCCGCCAACGCCAACATCGGCGCTGCGCGCGCCGCTTTCTTCCCGCGCATCTCGCTCACCGGCAGTGCCGGCAGCGCCAGCACCGAGCTCGGCGGCCTGTTCAAGAACGGCAGCTTCGTCTGGACTTTCGCGCCGCAGGCCCTCCTGACTATCTTCGATGCCGGCCGCAACCAGGCCGGTTTGGAAGGAGCGCGCGCCGGCCGCGACGTCGCCGTCGCGCAGTACGAGAAATCCATCCAGATCGCCTTCCGCGAAGTCGCCGATGCACTCGCCGGCCGCGCCACATTCGGCGACCAATTACGCGCCCAGCAAGCGC
>JAEWBA010000108.1 GCA_023391395.1 Pseudomonadota bacterium | reverse complement strand
GCGAAGTTGCCGGTGAAGCACATGCCGATGGCGCCCACGCCGGGACCGCCGCATTCCTCGTGCGCCCGCCGGGCGAGAGCCCGCAACCACTGCGTCACGGGGCTGGTCTGATTGGCGGCAAGGGCGCGGAATTCGGCGCTGACGCAGGCGCGCTGCATGATGGCCATGCCTTCTTCCGCCTGCGGCACGGCGCCGTCACGGCCGAACAGCGAAGGCATGTACACGGTGAAGCCGGCATCGCGCACCCAGCGTGCAAAGCGCGCCACATGCGGGCTGATGCCCGGCATCTCGGTCATGACGATGACCGCCGGTCCGCTGCCGGCGACGTACACGGTTTTGGTGACGCCATTGAGGGTGATCTGGCGCTGAGAGAAATCGTCGAGCGGATCGTCCTGATTCATGTTCCGTGTCGGCATGGTGCAACTCCCTGAATGAAGAACCCTTAGTGTGCATGCGGCAAGGTTTTTGAAGAATGGTCGATTACGACATTTTTCATGCCAAAATGGACAAATGAAAACCATCCTCGTTCTGGCACTGGACGGCGTCATGGACTCCAGCCTTGCCATCACCCTCGATACCCTGCGTGCCGGGCAGGCCTTCCTGGCCAGGAAGGGCAAGCCGCAAGGCTTGTGTATCCTAACGGCGGGGCACCGCAAGCAGGTGCGTACCGGCGCCGGCCTGCTGCTGAGGCCCGACACCGTGTTTGCCGAGATGCTGGCCGATCCGGTGCGGCCGGAATGGATTGTCGTTCCCGGGGCGGGCCTGGTTTCCGAGCGGGACATTGCGGCACGCCTGCAGATGAAGGATGCGGCGGCGCTGATGCAGTTGCTGCAGTCGTTCAACGACGGCTCGACCAAGATCGCGGCCGCCTGCTCCTCAGTATTCCTGCTGGCGCAGACCGGCTTGCTGGATGGGCGCAATGCGACCATGACCTGGTGGCTGGCGCAGCAGTTCCGCGCCCGCTTTCCGCAGGTGCGGCTGGACGAAACCAGGATGCTGGTGCGCGACGGACCCTTCCTGACGGCCGGCTCCGCCTACGCGCAACTCGATGTCGCGCTCGCCATCGCCGCCGACACCATGGGGTCGTCCATCGCCCACCTATGCTCGCGCTACCTGCTGATCGACCAGAGGCCCTCTCAGGCGCGTTACATGATGCGCGAGCATGTGCAGCACATCGATCCGACCGTGGTCGCGGCGGAGCGCTGGATCGAAAAGCACATGTCCGCGCCGATCAGCATCGCGCACCTGTCTTCGGCACTAGCGGTCTCGCCGAAGACGCTGGCGCGCCGCATCGCCGCCGCTTCCGGCGTCTCGCCGGTGAAGTTCATCCAGCGGCGACGCCTGCTGCATGCCGTGCATCTGCTGGAGAGCACTTCGATGTCGGTGGACACGATTGCGACCAAGGTCGGCTATCAGGACGGCACAGCGCTGCGCAAGCTGATCAAGCGCGAATTCGGCACAACGCCGGGGGCGCTGCGGTGAAGTGTCGAGGATGCCTGAGCGTCTCTCATATGTCATTCCGAGGGCAGCGAGGAATCTCCGGCGAGCGCACGCTGCCATCCACCGGGATTCCCCGTCGCCGCATTCCTCGAAATGACAGGGGAAGACGGGATGTATTTCATTGAGCGCGCAGACCGCTCATCATGGCCGTGAAGCACCCTAGTCGAGTATCCTTGTCTCTTGCATCACCGGAGCACGCATGAAGACACCGCAAACTGCCAAGCAACGCCTCATTGCACAGGCAAATCTCGACTACAAACCCGAACTCGTCGCCATCGACACCGAGGCCATCGCGCGCCTGCCGATACGTGCCGACCGTTTCAGCCACCTGACGGTCGGCCTGCATGACACGCCGGCCGGGCGCACGCCGGAAGGCGCAGCCGCCTACAGCATCGCCCTGAACAGCCTCAACTTCATGTTCTGGACCCCGACGCCGGAGGGCATGACGCGCTACCACTGGGGCGGCGAAGGCGGCGCGCACGGCTTGCGCAAGGCATTCGACAAGGTCTGGGGGGACGAGGCCACGCCGGTGCGCCTGCGCGAGCGCCTGGGAGGGGGCGAGGAAGGCGCGGTCGTCGATGCCTTCGGCGAGATTTCGATGCCCAAGCGCCGCGCGCAATTCCTGGGCGAAGTCCTGCGTGAGACGCAATTGGAAGAAGCGGCCGCCGAACTGGTTGCGGCCGGCAAGGAGGGACGGCTGAGCTCCGACCATGCCGAGCGGCTGGCGCAGCGCTTTTCGATAGCCTTTGGGCAGGACGTCTACCTGATGCGGGCCCAGCTTGCGCTCATGTGGTACGCCGGCTTCCTGATGGAACAGGGTGGCGAAGTCGAGTGCGACATCATTGTCGCCGCCAGCTACCAGATGCCGCGCGTGATGCGCTCGATCAAGGTGCTGCGCTTTGCGCCGGAACTGGCGGCTAAGATCGACCGCCACATGCTGATCCTGGCCAATGGCGAGGAAGAACGCGCCATTCGTGCCGCCACCATTCTCGGCGCCCAGGCCATGGCCAGGCACCTCGCAGTCTCCGAACACGCGATGGTCAACGTGCTGTGGCAGAATCGGCACGCTTGCGGCGCGGTGCCGTATCACCTGGCCATCACCACGGATTATTGAAAGAGCCGGCCTTTCGCCGGCTTCACGGCCATGCCACGCAAGCCCCACACCGATGATCCGCCCCCGACGCCG
>JAEWBA010000090.1 GCA_023391395.1 Pseudomonadota bacterium | reverse complement strand
ATCAAGTTAAACAAGGTGGATTTGCCGGCGCCATTGGCTAGCCTTTGGCGCGGCCAGCCTGGTGGCCGGCACCGGCGTGGTGATGATCATTGAAATGCTCTATCACTACACCCTGGAATCGGTCAATGGCACGCACATGCGCTTGTTCGGCACCCTGGTCGACACTGCCACCGCCGGCCCCTGGGCCGTGGCCATCGCCTTGCTGGCGGTAGGCGGCCTGGCCTTTGCCTTTGCCAAGCGCGCCTTCCAAGCGGTGTGGGGCGAAGTCAATACCGAAATCGAAGATAGCATCCGGAGGGGCGCATGAGTCGCAGGAATCCGTACGCGCCGCAGTTCGCGCTTGAATTGCAAGACGTCCGTAAAAGCTTTGGCAAATCCGAAATCATCCGCGGCGCCTCGCTGCAAGTGCCGCAAGGCCAGCGCTTTGCCATCATCGGCCCCAATGGCGCCGGCAAATCCACCTTGTTTAACTTGATTTCGGGACGCTTTCCGGTCACTGCCGGCGATATCCGCTTGCATGGCGACAGCCTCCTCGGCTTGAAACCCTTTGAAATCAACCGCAAGGGTCTGTCGCGCAGCTTCCAAATCACCAATATCTTCCACCGGCTCTCGGTGTACGAGAACTTGCGCTGCGCCGTCTTGTGGTCGCTCGGGTACAAGTATTCCTTTTGGCACCGCTTGAATGGCTTGAAAGATGCCCATGCCCGCGCCGAAGACGTGCTGGAATTGATTGGCTTGCAGCGCCGCCGCGATACCCTGGCCGGCTTGTTGACTTATGCCGAACAGCGTGCCTTGGAAATCGGCATCACCATTGCCGGCGGCGCCGATGTCATCTTGCTCGATGAACCCACTGCCGGCATGAGCCGCTCCGAATCCGACCATGCCGTGGAATTGATCCGCAAAGTCACCGTCGGCAAGACCCTCTTGATGGTGGAACACGATATGAGCGTGGTGTTTGGCTTGGCGGACCAAATTGCCGTGGTGGTGTATGGCGAAGTCATCGCTTGCGATACCCCCGCCAAGATCCGTAACAACCCCAAGGTGCAGGAAGCCTATCTCGGCGGCCACGCCCCGCAAGAAGAGGTGAGTGCATGAGTGCGCTGTTGGAAATCCAGGATTTGCATGCCTATTACGGCAAGAGCCATGTCTTGCATGGGGTCGACCTGCAAGTGGGCGAAGGCGAAATCGTCAGCCTCTTGGGGCGCAATGGGGTGGGGCGCTCCACCACCGTCAAAGCCGCCATGGGCCAAGTCGATGCCCAAGGATCGATCCGCTTCAAGGGCGAGCAATTGATTGGCTTGAAAGCCTTTGAAATCGCCCACAAGGGCTTGGGCTATGTGCCGGAAGACCGGGCCGTGTTCCCCGGCTTGACGGTCGATCAAAACCTGATCTTAGGCGAAAAGAAACGCAAGAGCGGCCAGGCGCCGCGCTGGAGCTTGGGCGACATGTACCACATGTTTCCGCGCTTAAAAGAACGCCAGCATACCGCTGCCGGTGTCTTGTCGGGGGGGGAACAACAAATGCTGACCCTGTGCCGCACCCTGATGGGCGACCCGGATTTGATCATGATCGATGAACCCACCGAGGGACTGGCCCCCAAGATCGTCGACTTGGTCGCCGAATACCTCAAGGAATTGAAAAACCGCGGGGTGTCGGTGTTGCTGGTGGAACAAAAGCTGGCCATTGCCTTGGAAATTTCCCAGCGCGTGTATGTCATGGGCCATGGCGCCATCGTCTTCGAGGGCAGCCCCCAGGCACTGCGCGCCAATGAGGCTATTCGCAAGGAATGGTTGGAGGTGTAAGAAGACGATACTCGCGCGAACGGCGGGGCGGAAAGCGCTGCCGCGCATATAGCCTGCAATGCGTCGAGCCGGTGTCCGTGTCGACGCATTTTTTTCCCTAAAAATAATACGATCGTTCTTTTTTGCGGTATAGTTTAGCGTTTGATAAGCGCGGGTGCGCCCGCTGAGCCGGCCGTAGAGCTGGCTGCAAGAATTCTGTTTTGCCGATTCATTTTTGATAGGAAGAGATATGACTGCCGAATACAAAGTCCATGGCGCCGTCGCCGTCATCACGATGAACAACCCGCCGGTGAACGGCCTGGGCCATGCCACCCGAAGCGCGGTGGTGGACGGCGTCCGGCAAGCCAATAACGATCCGGCCGTGAAGGCCATCGTCCTTACCGGCGCCGGCAAGGCCTTCTCGGGCGGCGCCGATATCCGTGAATTCAACACCCCCAAGGCGCTGGCCGAGCCGAGCCTGCACTCGCTCATCAACGTGGTCGAAAATTCCGAAAAGCCGGTAGTGGCGGCGATCCACAGCGTCGCCATGGGCGGCGGCCTGGAGCTTGCGCTCGGCTGCCACTATCGCGTCGCCACGGCCGGCGCTCAGATCGCGCTGCCGGAAGTGAAGCTCGGCATCCTGCCAGGCGCAGGGGGCACGCAGCGCCTGCCGCGCGTGCTGGGCCTGGAGATGTCCTTGAACATGATCGTCAGCGGCACTGCTGTACCCTCCGAAAAGCTGGCGAAGACCGCACTGTTCGACCAGATGATTGAGGGCGATCTGCTGGAAGGTGCGATTGCTTTCGCCAACAAGATTGCCGATGTGCGGCCGTTGCCCAAGGTCCGTAACCGCAAGGTCGACTACCCCAATCACGAGGCTTTCCTGCAATTCTCCCGCAATACCGTCAAGGCTGTGGCCGGCCCGTTCCCGGCACCGCTCAAGTGCGTGGAAGCCGTGGCTGCCGCAGTCAACATGAAGTTCGACGATGGCTTGAAGTTTGAACGCGAACTCTTCCTCAACCTAGTCCAGACGCCCGAATCGAAGGCCTTGCGTCACGCTTTCTTCGGCGAGCGCGCCGCCAGCAAGATTCCCGACGTCCCGGCCGACACGCCGACGCGCGACATCAAGACGGCCGCCGTCATCGGCGCCGGCACCATGGGTGGCGGCATAGCGATGAACTTTGCCAATGCCGGCATTCCCGTCACCATTTTGGAAATGAAGCAGGAAGCGCTCGACAAGGGCTTGGCAACCATCCGCAAGAATTACGAAAACACGATGAAGAAGGGCAAGCTGACCCAAGAGAAGTTCGATCAGCGCATGGGTCTCATCAAGGGCAGCCTGTCGTATGAGGACATCGCCCAGGCCGACATCGTGGTGGAAGCCGTGTTCGAAGACATGGGCGTCAA
Source organism: Pseudomonadota bacterium (assembly GCA_023391395.1). Taxonomy (GTDB): domain Bacteria; phylum Pseudomonadota; class Gammaproteobacteria; order Burkholderiales; family Burkholderiaceae_D; genus Noviherbaspirillum. Next base: position 4,651 of record JAEWBA010000090.1, on the reverse strand, counting down.
GGAGCAGGTGTTCAAGAAGCTCGACGAAGTGATGAAGCCGGGTGCGATCCTGGCTTCCAACACCTCGACCCTCGACGTGGACAAGATTGCTGCCTTCACCAAGCGTCCGCAGGATGTGATCGGTACCCACTTCTTCAGCCCGGCCAACGTGATGAAGCTGCTCGAAATCGTGCGTGGCGCAAAGACCGGCAAGGATGTGCTGGCGACCACCATGCAATTGTCGAAGAAGCTCAAGAAGACCGGCGTCGTCTCCGGCGTGTGCGACGGCTTCATCGGCAACCGCATGATCGAGCAATACAGCCGCCAGGCCGGCTTCCTGCTCGACGAGGGCGCGCTGCCGGAGCAGGTCGACAAGGCGATCGAGAAGTTCGGCTTCGCGATGGGCCCCTTCCGCATGGGCGACCTCGCGGGCAACGATATCGGCTGGTACATCCGCAAGCGCCGTGCTGTCGAGCAGCCCGACTTGAAGTATTCGAAGACCGCGGATCTGCTGTGCGAAATGGGGCGCTTCGGCCAGAAGACTTCCGCCGGCTGGTACGACTACAAGCCGGGCGACCGCAAGGCTTACTCGTCCAAGTTGGTCAACGATATGATCATCAAGCATTCGGCTGACATCGGCGTCGAGCGCCGCCAGATCAGCGATCAGGAAATCGTCGAGCGCCTGGTGTACGCGCTGGTCAACGAAGGTGCGCACATCCTGGAAGAAGGCATCGCCATGCGTGCCTCGGATATCGACATGGTCTACCTGACCGGCTATGGCTTCCCGCTGTTCCGCGGCGGTCCCATGCTGTACGCGGACACCATCGGCCTGCAGAACGTGGTCATGGCAATGGAAAAGTATGCCAAGGGCCGCCATGGCGAAGCCTGGAAACCGGCACCGCTGCTGCTCAAGCTGGCGGAAGAAGGAAAGACCTTCAATTAAGGATGGGCTCATGTGGCCCGCGGTCTGCGCAAGGCTTTGGCTGTCGTAGCCGCTCCCATGAGAACCCGGCTCATCCTCGCCCTCGAGGCCGAAAGCTTCGAGGGCATTTTTTTGATCCGGCCAGCACGATGAGGCGTCATCGTGCCGCGCGGCGGAAAGCCATTCAAGGGCAAGCATGCAGAGAAGACGATTTCTTTTATCGGCCGCATCGTTCTCGCTTATTGCGGGGGCGAACGTGCAGCGCGCCATTGCCACTCCTTCCCGGGAGGGGAAAGCGGTGGATGCCGTACAGGCGAGCTTGCGTGAAATAGAGGCCGCGGCGCAAGGCCGCCTGGGAGTGCACATACTGGATACGGCGACCGGGCAGGAATACGGCTACCGGTCGGACGAGCGCTGCATGCTGCTGAGTTCGTTCAAGCTTGTCGCGAGCGCTCTGGTACTGCACCGCACCGATCGCGGGCTAGATTCGCTGGACCGACGCATTCCCTACACCAGGAAGGATCTGGTCGATTGGTCGCCGGTGACCGAGCGTCATGTGGATGGACCGGGGCTGACGCTGGGAGAACTGTGCGAAGCCACCATGACCACCAGCGACAATACTGCAGCCAATCTCATCCTCGCCAGCTATGGCGGGCCGCCGGCCTTGACTGCCTACCTGCGCGAACTGGGCGATGCGACCAGCCGCCTGGACCGCATCGAAACCGAACTGAACGTAAGGCACGCGGATGGCGTGTCCGATACGACTACGCCGCGTGCCATGCTGCAAACCATGCAGAAGCTGGTCTTGGGGGAGGATCTCTCGCCGCGTTCACGCGAACGTCTCCAGCACTGGATGCTGGCCAATACCACAGGCGGCAAACGCCTCAAGGCCGGTCTTCCCCCGGATTGGCGGATCGGCGACAAGACCGGAACCAGCCGCACCGATGCCAATGATATTGGCGTGATCTGGCCGCCGAAGCACGCGCCCATCCTGGTGACCGCGTATCTCTCTGACAGTCGGGCAAGCTCGGCGGGCAGGGACGCGGCCATTGCGGCTGTCGGCAGACTGGCCTGCGAACTTGCCGCTTGATGGGCGGTGTGCCAGGGAGGGATCTCTGGGCACGATAATGCCTGCGTGAACTTTCCCTGAGCCGCCGCTCTAAGCACGTTTACACTAGGAAATTTCACCCGCCCTAAGCTTTGCTCGATCAGCCTAGCGCGGAATTTAGTCGGTATATTGCCTGCCCGCGGAACGGCGTTGGCTGGTAAATCAGCGTGCGCTGCGGGCGCATGCGTAAGAACTTTAGGCGGCACACCGAAGCCCGAAAACCGGGCTGCGCACCAGCTATACGCACAGAGCCTGGTGCCCGTCACACTTGTAAGGAGTGCATATTGGTCTATCTGATGGAACTGCTATACGACTTTCGCGCCTTCGCGCAAACCGAACTCGGCCGCATCGTTGCCACGCTGCTGGTCGCCGTGGTCGGTGCCATTGTTTGGCGCTTTCTGCAGAAGCGCGCCCGCATCGACATTGGGCCGACGCTGGACGTTTCGCGCCGCCGCGGCAATCTTGTGCTGGCCAAGAACGTGCTGCTGGTGGTGTGTCTCATCCTCGTTGCCTCGATTTGGGCAACCAAGATTGCCGGCGCAGCCTTATCGCTGGCGGCAGTCGCAGGCGCCATGCTCATCGTCAGCAAGGAATTCCTGGCCAACGCCCTCGGCACGGCCATGCTGGCGATCTCGCGTCCCTATCGCGTCGGCGACTTCATCGACATGGGCGAGGCGCAGGGCAAGGTGATCGAAACCGACCTGCTGACGACGACGCTGGCAGAAACGCTGGAAGGGCATCAATTGACCGGACGCACGGCGGTGATGCCGAATTCCCTGCTCCTGACCCGGGCAGTGCGCAATCTCACGGCCACCGGTGCCTACATGGTCAGCATGCTGAAGGTCGCCGTGGACCCGGCGGAAGACCTGTCGATTCATGAACAGGCGCTGTTGCGCGCAGCCGGCGAGGTCAGCGCGCCCTGGCTGGCTGACGCGGACCGGCATCTCCAGTATCTGGAATCGATCGAATTGATCGAACTGCCTTCGTCCCAGCCGCGCGTGCTACTGCAGCTGACCAATGCCAAGGAGTGCACGCTGGCGCTGCGCTACTCCTGCCGGCCCAATGACAGGGTCAAGGTCGAACAGGAAATCCTGCGCCGCTACCTGCAGTATCGTGCCCAGGCCATGGCCGCAGGCGCTTGAAGACGATCACCGCGTTCTTTACCAGTAATTCTCGGTGACGAACTGGCCGGGCAGGGCACGGCGCACCGGACGCATGCCGCGTCGATGCAGGATGTGCCGCATGTCTTCAATCATCTGCGGATTCCCGCACATCATGATGCGCGAATCCGTTTCGTTCAGCGGGCGGCCCGCCGCCCGCTCCAGCTCGCCGCTTTCCAGTAGAGTGGTGATCCGCCCATGCAGGTACTCACCTGGTTCGGTTTGCTCACGGGTGGTGGAGCGCAGGATGCGCAGTTCGGCACGCTGATCGGCAGGAAGCTCGGAGGGCGGCCGGCGCTGCAGTTCCGCCAGTTCTTCCTTATAGGCGAATTCTTCCGCATGGCGCACGCAATGGACCAGGATCAGGCGGCGGAAGCGCCCCCATACCTCGGGATCCCGCAGGATGGAGAGATAGGGGCCGACCCCAGTGCCGGTCGCCAGCATCCATAGATCCTCGCCTCCAGTAAAACGGTCCACCGTCATGAATCCGTAGGTCTGGCTTTCGATGTCGATCTGGTCGCCGGGCTGGATGAGATCCAGGCGGGTGGTGAACAGGCCGCCCGGCACGATGATGCCGTAAAACTCCAGCTCTTCCTCGTGCGGTGCCGAGGTCATCGAATAGGCGCGCCAGATCATGCCGCGCTCGTCGGCCAGTCCCAACCGGGCGTATTGGCCGGCGGTGAAGGAATATCCGGGCGGTTTCGTGGTCGTAAACGTCAACAAGCTATCGGTCCAGCGCCGCAGGCTGGTAACGGTTTCCTGCGTGATGATCTTGCCGGCTGGGGCATTGGCGTTCACATTACCTCCGTTTGATTCGTTCCGAGCAGGGTTTCAGAATAACATGCATAATAAATCAATGTTTAAACGAGGGCATCGCAATGACAAAAATCGTCCTGTTGGAAAAGATTCATGCAAGCGCCGCCGAGCATCTGAAAGCGGAGGGTTTCGACAACATCGTGCAATTGCCGACCGCACTGGCCGGCAACGAATTGGCTGACGCGCTCGCCGATGCTGATGCGGTCGGCATCCGCTCAGGCACGCATTTGACGGCCGAAGTGCTGAACACGGTATCCCAGTTGAAGGCCATCGGTTGCTTCTGCATCGGAACTAACCAAGTTGATTTGACCACTGCCGCCGCTCTCGGTATCCCGGTCTTCAATGCGCCGTTTTCCAATACCCGCTCGGTCGCGGAACTGGTGATCGCGCAAGCCATCCTGCTGCTGCGACGCATTCCCGAAAAGAATGTGCGCACCCATTTGGGGCGCTGGGACAAGACGGCACAAGGCGCCTATGAGGTGCGCAACAAGCTGCTTGGAATCATCGGCTACGGCAACATCGGCGCGCAGGTGGGCATACTGGCTGAAAGCGTTGGCATGCGTGTGTGCTATTACGATATCGAAAGCAAATTGCCCCTAGGGAATGCCAAGCCGACTGCGAGCATCGAGGAATTGCTGCAACAGGCGGACGTGGTCACCTTGCACG
>JAEWBA010000075.1 GCA_023391395.1 Pseudomonadota bacterium | reverse complement strand
CCCACCGTCGGCCGCGACATTGCGGCCGCCTCGCCGTCGGCCTTGGAACGCAGATACATCGACGGGGCGTCGGGGCGCACACCCAGCGCGCTGATATGCAGGAAACGCTGCACCTGCCTGGCCTCGCAGGCGGCGGCAATGCGGCTCGGCAGCTCGACATGCGCCTGCGCGAAATCCGGGCCATAAGGATCGCCAGGCCGGGAATGCAGGATGCCGACCAGATTGATGACCGCCGAATTCAATCCCACCAGGTGTTGCAGGGTAGCGTCGTCATGCACGTCGGCCTCGATCACGTCGTCCACCGGAGGCAACTCCAGGAGATGCTTGGCGCGCTCATAGTGGCGCGTCGTGACGATCACGCGCCATTCCGTGGTCGCCAGTTTCGAGATGAGATGGCTGCCGATGAAGCCCGAGCCGCCAATGACCAGAACGGAACGAAATGCCATGATCCTGACCCTCCTTCGCGCCACCAGCCCCGCTCAAGTAGCGGAGCTGTGGCTCAAACCTCAGGGCAGGTCGCTCGTCGAAAATCCCTGCGGAGCGATCACGCCCAGCCTTTCCTTCAAGGATTGCGGCTTGTTCTCGAACAATGCAGCGTAATACGTCGCATTGGACAAGACATTCTTCACATAGCCGCGCGTTTCAGTGAACGGAATGGATTCCGCGAAGATTGCCCCTTCGACGGCCCTCGTCAGCGTGGAACGCCAGCGTCGCGGGCGACCGGGACCGGCGTTGTAGGCCGCCGTCGCCAATGCCTGCGACCCATCCAGGTCGTTCAACACCATGTTCAGGTAATTGGTCCCGAGCGTAATGTTGGTTTCGATATCGTTGACCTGGCGCAGCGAAAAGCCTTCCATCCCGATCTTGCGCGCCACGTAGCGCGCCGTGGCCGGCATGAGTTGCATGAGCCCCGAAGCACCGACGTGGGAGCGCGCATCGAGCACGAAACGCGATTCCTGCCGGATCAGGCCATACACCCAGGCCATGTCGAGCCCGAGCTGGCGCGTCGCCGTATGCATCACATCGCGGAAGGGCGTCGGGAAGCGCTGCGTGAAATCGACTTCGACGCGCGTGCGGTCCGAAGTATTGACCATGCGATCCAGCACATGTTTCCGGCGCGCGAATTCCGCCGCCGCCAGCAGCTGCCGCTCGTTCATCCTGCGCAACTCCCAGTTCCATTCGCGGTAACCTTCGAAGCGCATGCTCATGTCGAAAAACTTGAGTGCCCGCTTAAAGCCCTGGTTTTCCGCCATCGGCGCCACCTCTTCCTCGGTGACGGGTTGGGCGCGCGGCGGAATGGCGATTTTCTGGCCCAACTCCTCCATCGCCAGTTGTCCGTAGAAGTTGGTCTGGCTGACGATGGTCAGGAATTGCGCCTGAGCGTCGGCCTTGCGCCCTTCGGCCTCGTAGGCACGGCCGAGCCAGTAAACCCAGGCCGGATCGTTGCGCAGGGATTGCGGCATGGATTCGATCGCGGTGTGCACCAGTTTCCATTCGCCGGCGCGCAAGGCGGCGCGCACCCGCCACTGATAAGCCTCGGGCGAGAGCGGGGTATCACTGGTGCGATGCCAATACACCACGGCGTCCGGATCCAGCTTGAGCGAGGCCTGCAAGGCAATCTGCGCCCAAGCTTGCCCCGTCTGCTTGCGGTCGAGCCGATCCGCCGATTTCAGCAATCCGGCAACTGCGAGTGCCGGATCCTTCCGGGCGGCACGCCCAAGTGCGATGACGAAGATTTCGCGACCGGCGCGACCGGCACCCGGGCCGCGCGCGAGCATGGTTTCCGGTTTGTCGAGCGCCTGCGTCAGCGCGCTTTCCGGCGCATCGGCCAGGGGCGCAAGGCGGCGCATGACACCGCCCAGGCCGGCTTCGGCTGCCAGGCGCATCTGCGCCCAGAGATCATCGGCATCGAACTGACCGGCCCGTACCAGATCGGCCATCAGCGCCGGGCAGGCCTCTCCATAATTCTGCGGCGCCACCAGCAGCCTGCGTGCCTCGGCAGCCACTTGTTCGCCCTTGGCCACCTTCGACATCAAGGCATAGCATTTCACCTGGGTGTCGTCGTTCAGGGCGAACTGCGGATATTGCTCGTCGAAGAGCGTCCAGTTGCGCGCCTTGCCGAGTTCCAGCAGCCAATCGTTGCGCAAGCGGTCGGCAATTGCGCTGCCCTCGTAGCGCCGCAGGTAATCGCGAATGTCCTGTTCCGGCGCATTCACGAAGCGTGCTTTCAGGCGGTAGTAATCCACATAGGAAGGAATGGCATAATTGCCAAGCCGCGCCGCGAGGTCTTCCGCTTTTGCCGCGTCGCCGTTGCGGGAAGCGTCGCGCAATGCCATGAAGATTTCATCGTCGCTGGCCGGGACGGCCGCACGTTTCTGAGCATGTGCGAAAGGCAGGGCAAACACAATCGCCGCCGTACCAAGCGCAATGCCGGCACGCCATTTCACTGGAAACATCAAATCTATCGCCTTCTTATTAAGTACTGAATCGAGGCCATCAAGGATAGCATGGGCCTCTTCGATTTTCGGCCGATTCTCATGACCAACATGCCCGACAAACACGCATTACGCCGCGCACTGCTGGCGGAGAGACAGGCGATCGACGGTGAAGTTCGTCGCCGCCGGGACGAAACCATCGGCGAACGGGTGCTCGCCCGCTTTCGCAGCCAGCCGGTACGGAGCCTGGGCGTGTACTGGCCGATTCGCAACGAACCCGATTTGCGGCCCATCTACCCACAACTGGCGGCGCTGGGGATGCAACTGGCCTTGCCGGTCGTGCTCGAACGCGCGGCGCCGCTCGGCTTTGCGGTGTGGACCCCGGGAGAGCCGCTGGCCAAGGATGCCTTGGGACTGGCCGTGCCGGCCAAGGTGGTGGAAATACGCCCCGAGGCCCTTTTGATCCCCTGCCTGGGCTTCAATGCGCACAAGGTCCGCCTGGGCTATGGCGGCGGCTTTTACGACCGCACGCTTGCGGCGGTGCCACGTCCGCTGGCCGTGGGCGTTGCGTATGCGAATGCGCTGGTCGAATTCGAGGCCGATGCCCACGACATCGCGCTCGACGCCGTGATTACGGATTAGACAGGGGAGCGCCTTGTAGCCTCTCCTCCGGGGAAAGGCACTTAGTTCTTATATACGCCGCAAGCAATAACCAAGTCGCCGCATCTCTCGACATAGGCGCTCTTGCCGGCATCTTGATTGGTGATCGGGTGGGCAAAGCGGTAATCCACCCAGCCGTGTCCCTTGCTCATCCCGACCGCTACCATTTCCCGGACGAACTGCTTGCCGCTGCTATCCTTGAATTGGGCACCCTCATTGCCGACCAGGCGAGGATTATTGCCGTGCGCCACAACGAACATGTTGGAGTCGT
>JAEWBA010000011.1 GCA_023391395.1 Pseudomonadota bacterium | reverse complement strand
CCACCAGGGCTACGCGCCTGTCGGCAGTGGGGTCGGCGGTATTGATGGTCACGGCGATTGCCATGATGCTGACCATCGACCGTGCCTTCAACCATATCTGGCGGGTGAAGACCTCGCGGCCCTTCGCTCAACGGATCGTGGTGTATTGGGCGGTCGTGACCCTCGGTCCGCTGCTGATAGGGGCGTCGATCAGTGTCACCTCGATGGTGCTGGGCGCCACCAACGGCGTCGTGAGCGAGACCTCGCTTGCCGGCTCGGTCCTCTATACGCTGCTGTCCGTGCTGCTGACGACCGGCGCCTTTGCCTTGCTGTACATGGCAGTGCCGAACCGCCAGGTCGACTGGCGCGACGCCGCTTGCGGCGGCCTGGTTGCGGCTGCGGTTTTCGAAATCGCCAAGCGAATCTTCGTGGTCTTCATCGCCAAGTTTCCCACCTATACCGTGATCTACGGAGCGCTGGCGGCGGTACCGATCTTTCTGGTGTGGGTCTACGTGTCCTGGCTGGTTATTCTGATCGGTGCCGTGATTACCGCGGCTCTGCCAGTGGTGAAGTACGAGCGCTGGTGGCATGTGCCGCGCCCCGGCAGCGCCTTCGTGGATGCCATGGCGGTGCTCAAGGTATTGCACGAGGCACGCGAAGGCGACAGTTCTGCTGCGGTGGATGCCACTACGATTCGTACGCAGACTCGCCTTGGATTCGACGAATCCGAGAGCCTGCTGCAGAAAATGTTTGATGCCGGTTGGGTAGGGCGGGTCAAGGCGCAAGGGCCGAAGCGCGCGCAGTGGGGCAAGCGCATCACTGCGGGCTTGGATAAATGGACGTTGCTGGTCAACCCGCGGCAATTGCAGGTGGCTGACGTCTACCGCTTGTTTGTCTTCAATCCCTCAGGTGACCCCCGGCTTGCCGAGCGCGTTGAACGGGTGATCGAGCAGGGGTTGCAGATGCCGCTGGCAGACTATTTCTCCACGTTCGAGGAGCCGAAGCTCAGAACGACGCCTGGCCGGTGAGCATCTGCCAGTACATCACCCAGTCACCCATGAACGAATATAACGGGTGCTTGAAGGTCATTGGCCGGTTCTTTTCGAAGGCATAGTGCCCTATCCAGGCGAAGCCATACCCGCAGACCAAAGCTCCCAGCAGCCACCAGAAATTGCCGGTCAAGGCCAGGGCCACCAGGCAGAGCAGAGCCAGCGTCGAGCCGACGAAGTGCAGCTCGCGGCAGGTCCTGTTGCTGTGCTCGGCCAGATAGGCGGGATAGAAATCGGCAAACGACTCGAATTCGCGTTTCAGAGCAGTCGGCATGATGGTCTCCTCACGGTTGCCAATCCTGCATTTACTGTAGTCTGGATTGTGCCGGCTTGCAACCTCGGCTACCCGTTGTCAGCCTGCAAGCTGCTCTTGGCAAATGCGTACAGATGATCCAGCACGGCATCCGGCTGTTCCGCCATCAAGTCATGGCCGCAGCGTTCGAGCTGGACGACCTGTGCATGGGGAATCGTCTTGATGAGCGATGCCGCGGCGCGTGGCGGCGTCATCATGTCGTTCTTCCCCAGTAGAAACAGGGTAGGGCAGCGTACCGTAGCCGCAGCGGCCTCGCCATTGGCGTAGGCATTGCAGGCCGCAAAATCGAGATGGAATACCGGCGCAGGATTTCGCCGCGCAATATGCTGCATGAGCCGCTGGCTGACGCCCATCACGTAGGAGCCGGGCCCCGGAAAGGATGGCTTTTGCGCCATCGAGGAATGCGACCAGATATCGACCATGTCGATCGCTGCTTCGACATCGTTTTTCGAGGCCTCCAGCAGGGCATCGGACACTTTCATCGGATACGCCGTCCCCACCAAGGCCAGGGCGGAGACCCGTTGCGGCGCACGCGACGCGGCCTCCAGGGAGATCAGGGACCCCATGCTGTGGCCGACCAGAGTGGCTTTCTCGATGCCCGCCCCATCCATCAGTTCAAGCAGCCAATCCGCCATGGCTTCCACGCTGGTCAAAGGCGCGCCGCTGCTGCGTCCATGGCCCGGCAGGTCGACCGCCAGCACGCCGTAGCCGTGATGGGTGAAATAGCGTGTCTGCAGTCCCCAGACGGAATGATCGTTTTGCGCGCCGTGCACGAAGATCACGCTCGGCAGCGCTGCATCGAAGGCCTTGCCTCCGGTATAGCAGTAGGCCTCTTGGCCTTGAATCGTCAGGCGCATTTCATGCTCCCTTTTGCGCGGCCTTCAACGCACGGCCGAGATCTTCGATAAGGTCGTCCGCATCCTCGAGGCCGACCGACAGACGTATCGTGCCTTCGCCGATGCCGGCCGCGGCCAATTCGGCGACGGGGACGCGAAAGTGCGTCGTGGAAGCGGGATGGATCACGAGGGATTTGGCATCGCCCACATTGGCCAGATGCGAGAAAAGCTTCAGCGCTTCGACGAAGCGCCGGCCGGCCGCGCGGTCGCCCTTGAGGTTGAAGGAGAATACCGCGCCGCAGCCCTTGGGAAGCAGAGTGGCGGCCAGGGCATGGTCGGGATGCGACTCCAGTTCCGGATAAGCCACTGAGGCGACTGCCGAATGAGCAGCGAGGAATTCCACAACCTTGCGCGTATTGGCCACATGCCGGTCCATGCGCAGGCCCAGCGTTTCCACACCCTGCAGGATGGCGAAGGCATTGTGCGGGCTCATGACCGCACCGAAGTCGCGCAAACCTTCGCGCCGGGCGCGTAGCGCAAAGGCCGCGACGCTCGATTCTTCTGCAAACACCATGCCGTGAAAACCCTCGTAGGGCTCGCACAGCTCGGCGAAATGCCCAGTCTTCTCGTAGGCTTGCTGCCAGTCGAAAGTGCCGCCGTCGACCAGCAGCCCGCCGACTGCCGTGCCGTGCCCGCACAGGAACTTGGTGGCGGAATGAAACACCAGGTCGGCGCCATGATCTAGCGGGCGCAGGAGGTATGGCGTGGTGAAAGTGGAATCGACCATCAAGGGCAGATGGTGCTCGTGCGCGAGCGCCGCCACGCGCGGGATATCCAGCACCTCTAGGCCTGGATTGCCCAAGGTCTCGCCGAACAGGACCTTGGTGTTGGGGCGGATTGCGCGCCGCCAGGCACCGAGGTCGCGGGGATCCACGAAGCTGGTTTCGATGCCGAAGCGCTTCAGGGTGTAGGCCAGCAGATTTTGCGAGCCGCCATACAGGGCTCGTGAAGCGACGATGTGCGAACCAGCGCCCGCAATCGTGGCCAGGCCGAGATGCATGGCCGCCTGCCCGCTGGCGACCGCGATGCCGGCAACTCCGCCTTCGAGTGCAGCGATGCGCTCTTCGAGCACCGCATTGGTGGGGTTGGAAATGCGCGAATAGACATGCCCTGCGCGCTCCATGTTGAACAGCGAAGCGGCGTGGTCGGAATCCTTGAATACGAAGGAGGTGCTCAGGTAAATGGGCGTGGCGCGTGCGCCGGTGGCCGGATCGGGTACCGCGCCGGCATGCAGCGACAGGGTATCGAATCCCGGAAAGCGAGGCTTGGTCATGGTCTCTGTGTCTTCCTGCGAACTGGAGGTGGTGCGC
>JAEWBA010000067.1 GCA_023391395.1 Pseudomonadota bacterium | reverse complement strand
GCCCAAGGTCACCGGTACCGGCGGTGAAGTGCAGATCAGCCGCGAAGCGGCGGCTTTGCTCAACCTGTCCGACAAGGAAGCGCAAAAGCGCAACGACCAGTTCATTTCGAGCGAGATGGTGCTGCTGGCCCTGACCGAAGACAAGTCGGATGCCGGCCGTCTGGCGCGCGACAACGGCTTGAGCCGCAAGGCGCTGGAAGCAGCCATCGACGCCGTGCGCGGCGGCGCCAACGTGTCCTCGCAGGAGGCCGAAGGCCAGCGCGAGGCGCTGAAGAAATACACGCTCGACCTGACTGAGCGCGCGCGACTCGGCAAGCTCGATCCGGTGATCGGTCGCGACGATGAAATCCGGCGGGCGATCCAGGTCTTGCAGAGGCGCACCAAGAACAATCCGGAATTGATCGGTGAACCTGGCGTGGGTAAGACCGCCATCGTCGAAGGCCTGGCGCAGCGCATCGTCAATGGTGAGGTGCCGGACAGCCTGAAGTCCAAGCGCGTGTTGTCGCTCGATATGGCGGCTCTCTTGGCCGGCGCCAAGTATCGCGGCGAATTCGAAGAGCGGCTGAAGGCGGTGCTGAAGGAAATCGCCCAGGACGAGGGCCAGACCATCGTCTTCATCGACGAGATCCACACCATGGTCGGCGCCGGCAAGGCCGAGGGCGCGATCGACGCCGGCAATATGCTGAAGCCGGCGCTGGCGCGCGGCGAACTGCACTGTGTCGGCGCCACCACGCTGGACGAGTATCGCAAGTACATCGAGAAGGATGCTGCGCTGGAGCGACGCTTCCAGAAGATTCTGGTGGACGAGCCGAGCGTGGAAGCGACCATCGCTATCCTGCGCGGCCTGCAGGAAAAATACGAGGTACACCACGGCGTCGAAATCACCGACCCGGCCATCGTTGCCGCGGCCGAACTGTCGCACCGCTACATCACCGACCGTTTCTTGCCCGACAAGGCGATCGACCTGATCGACGAAGCCGCATCCAAGATCAAGATCGAGATCGATTCCAAGCCGGAAGTGATGGACCGCCTCGACCGCCGCCTGATCCAGTTGAAGATCGAGCGCGAAGCGGTGAAGAAGGAAACCGACGAAGCCTCGCAAAAACGTCTCGGCTTGATCGAGGAGGAAATCCACAAGCTCGAGCGCGAGTATGCCGACCTCGAAGAGGTGTGGAAGGCCGAGAAGGCGGCCGTGCAGGGCAGCAAGCACATCAAGGAGGAAATCGAAAAGGTCCGTCTGCAGATGGATGAGGCCAAGCGCAAGGGCGATTGGCAAAGGATGTCCGAGCTGCAGTACGGCAAGCTGCCGGAGCTGGAAGCGCAATTGAAACAGGCCGACACGGTCGAAGCGCAGGAGCATCCGAAGCTGGTGCGCACCCATGTCGGCGCCGAGGAAATCGCCGAGGTGGTGTCGCGCGCGACCGGCATCCCGGTCGCCAAGATGATGCAGGGCGAGCGCGACAAGCTCTTGCATATGGAGGACGCCTTGCACAAGCGCGTGGTCGGCCAGCACGAAGCGATCGTCGCGGTATCCGATGCGATCCGGCGCTCGCGGGCCGGCCTGTCGGACCCCAACCGGCCCTATGGTTCCTTCATGTTTCTCGGGCCGACCGGCGTGGGCAAGACCGAGCTGTGCAAGGCGCTGGCCGCTTTCCTGTTCGATACCGAGGAAGCGCTGATCCGCATCGACATGAGCGAATTCATGGAGAAGCATTCAGTGGCTCGCCTGATCGGCGCGCCGCCCGGCTATGTGGGATATGAAGAGGGCGGCTACCTGACCGAGGCGGTGCGGCGCAAGCCCTACAGCGTGATCCTGCTGGACGAGATCGAGAAGGCGCATCCCGATGTCTTCAACGTGCTGCTGCAAGTGCTGGACGATGGTCGCATGACCGATGGTCAGGGACGCACCGTGGACTTCAAGAATACGGTGATCGTGATGACTTCCAACCTCGGCTCGCACAAGATCCAGTCGATGGAAGACAGCGATCCGGCGTTGGTGAAGCTGGCGGTGATGGCGGAGGTCAAGACGCACTTCCGGCCGGAGTTCGTCAACCGCATCGATGAGATCGTGGTGTTCCACGCGCTCGACGCCAAGAATATCGGCGCCATCGCGAAGATCCAGCTGCATGTGCTGGAGCAGCGCCTGGCGAAGATGGAGATAGGCCTGGAAGTGGACGATTCGGCCCTGCAAAAGATCGCCGAAGCCGGTTTCGATCCGGTGTATGGCGCGCGGCCTTTGAAGCGCGCGATCCAGCAGGAGATCGAGAATCCGCTGTCCAAGTACATCCTGGAAGGCCGTTTCGGCCCGAAGGATACGGTACGCGTCAGCGCCGGCAACGGCGCGCTGGTGTTCGACAAGCTCGAGGAAGCGGTACCGGCGTAAGGCTGGCATCGACAAGACAAGGGCCGCTGCGGCGGCCCTTGTTTTTTGGCTGCACTAGCGGCTTTGTGCGAAGAAGGCCGAGGGCGATTGTCCGAAGGTTTTCCTGAACATCGCGGAAAACGCCGACTGGCTCGCATATCCTAGCTCGGCCGCAACCTGCGACAAGGGCATGCCGCTCGTGATGAGCGGCGCCGCATGGGCCAACCGTACCTGCTGTCGCCACTGGCTGAAACTCATTCCCAGTTCGCGCTCGAACAGGCGTGCCAGCGTGCGCGCCGAGGCACCGGCACGTCTCGCCCATCCTTCGAGTGTCAGAGACGATGCAGGATCGGCGATCAAGGTCTCGCAAAGCGCCCTCAGCCGCTTGTCGGCCGGTAGCGCGACCCGGATTGGCAGAGTCGCAGAGCGTGCGACTTCATCCAGGAACAGAGCCGACAGCATGGCTTCGCGGGCCTGATCGTCCTCGACATGGAGTAGGGCGATTATGAGTTCGCGCAGCAAGGGTGATACTTCCAGCACCTCGCATTGCTCGCCCGGGAAGGGGGCGTGTTGCGCGTCGACATAGAGCGCTCGCAGGCGCACCTTGGCCAGCGTCCTTACCTCATGCATAAGATTTGGAGGTATCCAAATCGCCCGCAGCGGCGGCACGATCCAGCTGCTGTTGCCGACCGTCACACGTATCACGCCATCCAGGGCATATGTGACCTGACCCCAAGGGTGGGCATGCGCTGCCAGTAGCGCCGCCGCCGGCAGGTCGCGCGCCATAAGACGCACCGGTCGCTCCGGGCTGGGAGCAATTCCCGGAAGGTGCAGACGGGTGTGAGTTACCGGCTGGACAGGCATAAGGGGATGGCAAAAATTCGACAAATATTGTCTGCCTATCTTAAAACAGACGAACCGTTTTTATCTACACTCGGTACATTGTTCGTGTTCGGGGAAAGCTCCATGTCAAGCGCAGCACTTCCGTCCTTGCGCCAGGATGCCCAGGTCATCGGCCTGGTCGGCCTTGCTCATGGCGTATCGCACTTCTTCCATCTGATCCTGGCGCCGCTTTTCCCATGGCTGAAGGAGGCCTTCAATCTGTCCTTTGCCGAGCTCGGTTTGCTGATGACGGTGTTTTTCATCGTGTCCGGCATCGGCCAGGCGCTGGCCGGCTTCGTGGTCGACCGTGTCGGGGCGCGGACAGTGCTGATTTTTGGGATCGGCATGCTGGGCGTTGCCGCATTGCTGCTGTCGCAGGCACAAAGCTATGAGATGCTGCTGGCCGGTTCCATGCTTGCCGGCGTTGGCAATAGCGTCTTTCATCCGGCCGACTTCACTCTGCTGAACAAGCGCGTATCCCAGCCGCGCCTCGGCCACGCGTTCTCGGTGCACGGCATTTCGGGAAATCTCGGCTGGGCCGCGGCACCGATATTCCTTGCTTCCATCGCTGCCGTGTACGGCTGGCGCGTCGCGCTCGCGGCGGCGGCTTTCATTCCCTTCACGGTCTTGCTTCTGCTGTTTATTCATCGCGATCTGTTGCAGACCGACGAGATCAAGGCTGCGGTGGTGCAAGCGCAAGCGACTCAAGACCAGACTGCGGCATCCACGCATGCGCTGGACTTCATGCGGGTGCCGGCGGTCTGGATGTGTTTCGCTTTCTTCTTCATTACCGCGATGGCGCTGGGCGGCATCCAGAGTTTTTCCGCGCAGGGCCTGCGCGAGCTGTACGACATGTCCCTGGCCTGGGCCACCACCGGCTACACCGCCTACATGCTCGCTTCGGCGGCAGGCATGGTATGGGGCGGCTTCGTCGCGGCGAAAGCGGCACGCCATGACCGCACCATTGCGCTGGCCTTTGCCGGTTCAGGGGCAATGGCGCTGCTGATCGCTGCCGCAGTGGTGCCGGCATGGATGGCGGTCGCCCTGATGGGTGCGATCGGTTTCGGCGCCGGCGTGGCCGGGCCGTCACGGGATCTCCTGATCCGCGCCGCCGCGCCGCGCAATGCCACGGGCCGGGTCTACGGCGTGGTGTATTCCGGCTTGGACATCGGCCTGGCAGGCGGGCCGGTACTGTTTGGCGCCTTGATGGACGCGGGTCAGCCATCATGGGTTTTCATCGGCATCGGCGCCTTCCAGATTCTTGCGATTCTCACGGCGCTGGGAGTGGGCGGTCGGGTGAAGACGGATGCAGCAGGTAAGGCTGTGAGCGCCCGGGCTGCGTAGCCTGGCGCAGCCGGCTTACAATCCGATTTTTTCACCAGGAGATGCCCATGACTTTCGCCACCTGCGACCTCTGCGACGCCAATGAAGATAAGCTCGGTGCTGGCACGCTGACGGTGCTGCCGCCGGTTTTCCAGAAATTCGGCAAGCGCAGCGCCTTTTCCGGTCCGGCCGCCACCCTGAAGGTATTCGAAGACAACGTGCTGGTGCGCGCCACGCTGGAAACCCCGGGCGAGGGCAGGGTGCTCGTGGTGGACGGTGGCGGCAGCCTGCGCTGCGCCCTGGTCGGCGGCAATCTCGGCGTTCTGGCCGAAAAGAACGGCTGGGCCGGCATCATTGTCAACGGCTGCATCCGCGACTCCAGGGAAATCGACGCCTGCGATATCGGCGTACGCGCCCTTGCGACGCATCCTCAGCGCAGCGTGCGTAAAGGTTTGGGGGACAAGGACATCGCCGTATCGATTGCCGGCGTCACGGTCCGCCCCGGCAACTGGATCTATGCCGATGAAGACGGCGTGCTGGTGGCCCAGGAAAAGCTGAGCTGAGGAACGAAGATGGCGGGGAGACGCCAAGTCGATCGGGGATAAGGCGCGAAGCTGCGCTCAATCCGGCGTCCCCGCACTGTCCTTTTACGAGATTCTGCTTCGCTTACGAAAAGTGGCGGCTCATGCCCAGTGTGCGAGCCCATCTCGCTTTTGTTTCGTCCGCTTACTGAGGCCTTTACGGCGCTTTGATGTTCTTCATAGGAATGTTGGCGCTGGAATTTCGGCGGATTTCATAATCCGGTAAAAAAATTTTGCATTGTGAAAAATTGCGATGCGGAGCACCATCGCGGCTTTTCATAAAAAGAAAAATTATTCCATATCGCGAAAATAAGAAAATAACTAATTGAAATTAAACGATTTAAATTTAGTTATGTGTCTTATATAAGACCTTGTTGCCCCGCAAAAAAGAGCATACTATTCTCCCATCGGTTTCTTTTTTCTTTGTTTCTTTAGTCTCACCACAGGAGAATGACCATGGCATCTCGCGAACAGCAAATCCAGGCACTGGCCAAAGACTGGGCCGAAAACCCGCGCTGGAAAGGCATCAAGCGCAATTACACCGCCGAAGACGTGGTCCGTCTGCGCGGCTCGCTGCAAATCGACTACACGCTGGCCAAGCGCGGCGCTGAAAAGCTGTGGGAAAAAGTCAACGGCGG
>JAEWBA010000056.1 GCA_023391395.1 Pseudomonadota bacterium | reverse complement strand
CCGCTCTGGCTGCTGGTACTGCTGGCGCTGGCACTCTGCTGGCTGGGATGGCGTCTGAGCCGTACGCCGTTCGCCATCGGCAGTCATACTCTGTCGGAATCCGACAGCAAGTTCCGCAGCTTCGTCGAGCAATCCCTGGTGGGGTTGTACGTGGTGCAGGATGGCCGCCTGGTGTATGGCAATCCGGCGCTTGCCGAAATCCTGGGTTATGGTAGCCCGGCCGAGATGATCGGCCAGACGACGACCGCGCTGGTGGCGCCGGAAGATATTGCGGTCTTCAACGAGAACCACAAGCGGCGCCTGAACGGCGAAGTCAAAAGCGTGCGCTACAAATACCGCGCCATGCGTGCCGACGGCGTGCGCATCTGGGTCGAGGTCCATGGCGGGGTGGTCGATTTCGACGGGCGCCCGGCTGTCATCGGCGTGCTGCTCGATGTCAGCCAGCAGGTGGCTTTCGAGCGCCAGTCGCGCCTGGCCAACAGCGTGTTCGAGTCCGCCAGCGAGGGCATCGTCATTTCCGACGCCGACCACCGCATTGAGGCGGTCAATCCGGCGTTCACCCGCATCACGGGATACTCGGCTGCCGAAGCGGTCGGCAAGCGCTCGCGCATGACGACCGGCCACGGCGCCGTGATGAACCGGGAAATGCTGGCTGAGCTCGCGGAAAAAGGTCACTGGCAGGGCGAGATGCGCGATCGCCGCAAGAACGGCGAATGGTATCCGGCCTGGCTCTCGATTTCGACGGTGCGCGACGGCGAAGGCAGTATCACCAACTACGTGGGCGTGTTCACCGACCATACCAGCCGCAAGGAAGCCGAAAGCCGCCTGCAATTCCTGGCCAACCATGACAGCCTGACCGCGATGCTGAACCGCAGCGGCATGATGGAAGTGTTTGCCGATGCCATCCACCGGGCGCAGACAGAACGGCGCCAGCTGGCTCTGCTCTTCATCGACCTGGACCGCTTCAAGACGGTCAACGACACGCTCGGGCACGTCGCCGGCGACCAACTGCTGCTGGCTGCGGCGCGGCGCATGCGTCTGCACCTCAAGGAAAGCGATGTCATGGCGCGCCTGGGCGGCGACGAATTCACGGTGCTGCTGCAGGACCGGCATTCTGCCAGTGAAGCCGGCAAGCTGGCGGAGCGCCTGATCGGCGCCATGGCCCAGCCTTTTCTCATCGATGGCCAGGAGATGTTCGTTACCGCCAGCATCGGTGTGGCTTGCTATCCGGCCGACGGCCACGACGCGGCGACCCTGCTGAAGAATGCCGACGTGGCGATGTACCGCGCCAAGGAGCGCGGCCGCAATACCTTCCAGTTCTTCACCAGCGACATGAACACGCAGTCTTTCGAGCAGCTGCTGCTTGAAAACAGCCTGCGGCGCGCGCTGGATCGCTCCGAGTTCGAATTGCATTACCAGCCGCAATTCGCCACGGCCAGCGGCAAGGTCGCCGGCGTCGAAGCCTTGATCCGCTGGCGCCATCCCGAGCTGGGCCTGGTGCTGCCGGGGACCTTCATTGCCATGGCCGAGCAGAACGGCCTGATCGTGCCGATCGGTGCATGGGCATTGCGCGCGGCCTGCCGCCAGGGCAAGGCCTGGCTGGATGCGGGCTGGCATTTCGGGCGGATCGCAGTCAATCTCTCGGCGCGCCAGTTCTCTTCCGGCGACCTGCTCGATACCATTCGCGCGGCCCTCGAAGAGAGCGGTCTTCCCCCTGCCATGCTGGAGCTGGAATTGACGGAAAGCGCGATCATGCATAGCCCGCACGAAGCGGTGGTGCTGCTCCACCGCATTCGCGCCATGGGCGTGGCGCTCTCGATCGACGACTTCGGCACCGGCTATTCCTCGCTGGCGAGCCTGAAACAATATCCCCTGGATAGCCTCAAGATCGACCGCAGCTTCGTCACCGGCATTCCGCACGACGCCGATGATGTCGCCATCACCGAAACCATCATCGCGGTAGCCCACAAGATGCGCCTGAAGGTGGTCGCCGAAGGCGTCGAAACCAGCGCCCAGGCCGATTTCCTGAAGGCCGCCGGCTGCGATGTGGCGCAAGGTTTCCTGCTCGGGCGGCCGATGCCGGCGGCGGAACTGGTGCGGCAGTTCGGGGAGGAAGCGGCGACCTGAAGTCACCAGCACGGCGCCACCTTGTAGGATAATTGCGGGTAGCGAGAGTCCGTGCCACATTCGTCATCGCATAGCAATTCGCCAAATTCCTGAACTCACCGCACTGAAGCAATGATCCTGGTAACAGGTGGAGCCGGTTTCATCGGCTCGAACTTTGTCCTCGACTGGCTTGCCAGCGAAGGCGAGCCGCTTGTCAATCTCGACAAGCTCACCTACGCTGGGAACCTGAACAATCTCGTGTCGCTGGAACGAGACCTGCGCCATGTATTCGTCCAGGGCGACATTTGTGATCCCGCCCTGCTAGCTTCGGTTCTGTCGACGCACAAGCCGCGCGCCATTATCCATTTCGCTGCCGAGAGCCATGTCGATCGCTCCATTCATGGTCCGGTCGACTTCATCGCCACCAACATCAATGGCAGCTTCACCTTGCTGGAAGCGGCGCGCCTTTACTGGAGCAGTCTGGGGAGCGCCGAGAAAGAATCCTTCCGCTTCCTGCATGTCTCCACCGACGAGGTGTATGGATCGCTTGGTCCGGATGATGCTCCCTTTACCGAAGACTCAACCTATGCGCCCAATAGCCCTTACTCCGCCTCCAAGGCTGCATCCGATCATCTGGCGCGCGCTTGGCATCACACCTATGGCTTGCCGGTTCTGACAACCAATTGCTCCAACAACTATGGGCCGTATCAATTCTCGGAAAAGCTGATCCCGCTGATGATCGTGAATGCGCTTGCCGGCGAGCCGTTGCCGGTTTACGGCGATGGAAAACATGTGCGCGATTGGCTCTACGTCGGCGATCACTGTGCCGCAGTGCGATGTGTGCTGCGGAATGGCACGCCTGGAGAGGTTTATAACATCGGTGGCTGGAACGAGAAAACCAATCTGGAGGTGGTGCATGCCTTGTGCGCGCTGCTCGATTTGGAAGCGCCGCGGACGGACGGTGCCAGCTATCGCAAGCAGATTGCCTTTGTGCCTGACCGCCTCGGCCATGACCGGCGCTACGCCGTTGACGCGAGCAAGATCGCGCGCGAACTGGGCTGGCGTCCATCGGAAAGCTTTGAGACCGGCATCCGGAAAACGGTGCAGTGGTATCTCGCTAATAGGGATTGGGTACGCGAAGTGCAGTCAGGTGCCTACCGCCGGCAGCCGGCGCACAAGCGCTCGGGCCAAGATGAAAGACAGGAGACGGCATGACGATGCAAACGCAGACAGTCCGGCGCAAGGGCATCATTCTTGCCGGGGGCGCCGGCACGCGCCTATATCCGGCCACGATGGCCGTGTCCAAGCAACTGCTGCCGGTGTACGACAAGCCGATGATCTACTATCCGCTGACGACGCTGATGTTGGCAGGAATACGCGATATTCTGCTGATTTCGACACCGCAGGATACGCCGCGCTTTTGTGAGCTGCTCGGAGACGGCAGCCAGTGGGGTATCAATTTGTCCTATGCGGTGCAACCGGCGCCTGAAGGCGTGGCGCAGGCGTTCATTATCGGCAGGGATTTCATTGGCGGCGACCCGTCCGCTCTTATCCTGGGAGACAACCTGTACTACGGCCACAATCTGGAATCCAGGGTGCGCCTGGCCAGTGAACGCCACGATAAGGCAACCGTGTTTGCTTATCACGTCAAGGACCCCACGCGCTACGGTATCGTCGAATTCGATGATGACGGGCATCCCATCAATATCATCGAAAAGCCGGCCCATCCGAAATCGAATTACGCCGTCACAGGCCTGTATTTCTATGATGGCGAAGTATGTGCCATCGCACAAACCTTGCGGCCGTCCGCTCGCGGCGAAATTGAAATTGCAGACCTCAATCAAACCTACCTCGAGCGCGGCAAATTGACGGTTGAAG
>JAEWBA010000014.1 GCA_023391395.1 Pseudomonadota bacterium | reverse complement strand
CGGTATTCACATTCAATTCGCTGATCCGGATTTCCTGGAGCGCTTGGGAAAGCGCATGATTGGCGGAAATGCGTTTCAGAAATGCCCGGGTGCTCTTGGCATTTTCGGCGATGAAGTAATCCAGCTGTGCGGTGAGCTGCTGTACTGCCGTGGGAATGATGTGTGCCAGCGGGTCGCCTTGAGCGTCGGCGTCGACGCCCAAGGTATTGGGGATGAGGTAAAGAGTGCCTGCTGTCATGACGTAAGCGGGAGTTGAGCGGCTCGGTTCTTCATGTGCGGAAAAACGGCACGCCGGCATGCCTCAACATGGAAGTCAGAGCGATGAGCGGCAAGCCGGTCAGGGCGGTGGGATCGGTACTCTCGATTTTCTCGATCAGCACAATGCCCAGCCCTTCGTTCTTGGCGCTGCCCGCACAATCGTAAGGCTGTTCGATACGCAGATAGGCGTCCAGCTCGATGTCGGGGAGATTGCGAAAGCGGACCACGGTTTGCACGTTTTCCAGCTGCGCAGCTTCGTCGGGATTCGAACACCGGCCATCCCAGACGCACAGGGCGGTGTGGAAGACGACGTCCCGTCCGCGCATCTGCCGCAATTGCGCCATGGCGTTTTCATGAGAGCCGGGCTTGCCGATTTGCTCGCCGTCGAGCGTGGCTACCTGGTCCGAGCCGATCACCAGCGCTCCCGGCGCCTGGCCGGCGACGGCCGCCGCCTTGTCGCGTGCGAGCCGCAAAGCCGTGGCCTGCGGCGTTTCGCCGCAATGCGGGGTCTCGTCGACCGCGGGCACGAGCACCTCGAAGGGGAGATGCAGGCGCGCCAGAAGCTCGCGGCGGTAGCGCGAACTGGAAGCCAGGATCAGACGCGGCAGGGTGGACGTGGGCATATGAGACGTCTCAGGATGAACGAGAACCAAAATCCCCGGAAAAATGCGCTAACGCTTTGACGGATAAGGAAAAAGCCTGCTATTATCGCAGGTTTTCCGGGTTCGTCCTGTCCTATGAATGCTTTTGTCATCGACGCTTTCGAGTTTTGCCGCGTCAAGGACCGCTGTGAGGGAGAAACCGCGGTTGCCGACTTGCCGCGCCTGGCGCAGGAGTCGGTCGATCAGTTCGGCAGCTTGCGCTGGTCTTTGCAGGGCGGAAGCAGCAGCCAAGGTCATCCGCAGTTGACGATGGACGTCTCCGGGGCCGTTCGCTTGACGTGCCAGCGTTGCCTGAGACCTTTCGATTTCGGCATCCAGTCGGAATCCGTGCTGATCCTGGCGCAGGACGAGGCAAGCGCCGACGAGCTGGATGCCTTGCTGGTCGATGAAGAGGTGGAAGTCATCGTCGGCAGCAGGATCTGCAATTTTCTCGACCTGATCGAGGATGAAGCCTTGCTGGCACTTCCCTTGTCACCGCGGCATGAAGTTTGTCCCGATCCGATTCTTTCAGAGCGCGCGGGCGAGGCGGAAAAGGTCTCGCCTTTCGCCGTCCTGAAAGATCTGAAGCGGAAATAGGCAAGGCATAGAACACGCAGTAAAGTATTTCCGGTGTGTATGAGATGACAAACCGGATATGTTAATATCTCGAGTCTTAAGGTTTAGGAGCTATCATGGCCGTTCAACAAAACAAGAAGTCCCCTTCCAAGCGTGGCATGCACCGCGCGCACGATTTTCTGACTGCGCCGCCGCTGGCTGTCGAGCCGACTACCGGCGAGACGCATCTGCGCCACCACATCAGCCCGAACGGCTACTACCGTGGTCGCAAGGTCTTGAAGACCAAGAACGACGAGTAATCTTTCGTCAGCATCGTTTCAGTTAAAAAGCGGCGCAGGGGTTTGACTTGGCGCCGTTTTTTCATATGCTGAAAAAGCACTTTGCGTCATTTTGAATCGCGCCGGAGCCGGCTCGCCCAGGGCGGTCGGGCGAGGCACTGAATCAAAACAATGACAATCACAATTTCCATTGACTGCATGGGCGGAGACCATGGCCCGGTAGTCACCATTCCCGCAGCCGTTTCCTTCGTCAATCACGAACCTGAAGCCGAACTGATACTGGTCGGTCTGGAGGACGTGATTCGCGCCGAACTGAAAAAGCTCAAAGCCGCCGATCATCCCCGCCTGTCCGTCCTGCATGCCTCGGAAGTGGTGAGCATGGACGATCCGGTGGAAGTCGCCATGCGCCGCAAGAAGGATTCCTCGATGCGCGTGGCGATCAGTCTCGTGAAGGAGGGGCGGGCGCAGGCCTGCGTTTCCGCCGGCAACACTGGTGCCCTGATGGCGGTGTCGCGCTACGTGCTGAAGACCATACCCGGTGTCGACCGTCCGGCCATCTGCTTCCCGATGCCGAACGCGAAGACCTCCCCGACCTACATGCTGGATCTCGGCGCCAACGTCGACTGCGAGCCGCAGCATTTGCACCAGTTCGCGCTGATGGGTTCAGCCCTGGTGGCGGCGCTGGAAGAGAAAGCCAAACCCACCGTCGGCCTGCTGAACATCGGCGAAGAAGACATCAAGGGCAACGAAGTGGTCAAGCAGACCGCTGCGCTGCTGCGCGCCGATCACGAGAAGGGAATCCTCAACTTCTACGGCAACGTCGAAGGCAACGATATTTTCGAAGGCACGACCGACATCGTGGTCTGCGACGGCTTTGTCGGCAATGTCGTGCTGAAGGCGTCGGAAGGCCTGGGACGTTTCCTCAAGAACGCCATCAAGAGCGAATTCAAGAGTAATCCGGTCAACATGCTGGGCGCCTTCGTTGCTCAGGGAGCGTTGAAGTCGATTTCCCAGCGCATGAATCCTTCCCGCTACAATGGCGCCAGCCTGCTGGGTTTGCGCGGACTCGTCTTCAAGAGTCACGGGGGCGAAGACGCCTACGGTTATGAATGGGCGCTCCGGCGCGCCTTCGACGCGGCAAGATACGATGTCATTTCGCGGATTTCGAAGACCATCGCGGAATTGATTCCGCATCCGCAGGAGCAGGCAGGGGGGCAGGAGGCCGGGCCGGCGTCCGCAGCCAAAGAACCAAGCGAACAGAAAACGGCATGACTACTCTCTATAGCAAAATCATCGGCACCGGCAGTTTCCTGCCGCCGCGTCGCGTGACGAACGACGAGCTGGCGCGGCAGCTGGCGGAAAAGGGGATCGAGACCTCCGACGAATGGATCGTCTCGCGCAGCGGAATTTCGGCGCGCCACTTTGCCGATCCGGACATGCAAGCGAGCGATCTCGCCGTGCAAGCCGCGAAGCGCGCTCTCGATGCGGCCGGCCTGAATGCCAACGACATCGACCTGATTATCCTGGCGACTTCCACGCCGGATCATTTTGGCGGCTTTCCCAGCACTGCGTGCGTGGTACAGCGCAAGCTCGGCATCACCAACGGCTGCGCCGCGCTGGACGTTCAGGCGGTATGCAGCGGCTTCGTGTATGCAGTCTCGGTTGCCGACAGCTTCATCAAGTCCGGCACGCACAAGAACGTGCTGGTCATTGGTGCGGAAGTGTTTTCGCGCATCCTTAATTTCGAAGACCGTACCACTTGCGTGCTGTTCGGCGATGGCGCCGGTGCGGTGGTCATGAGCGCCTCGACCGAACCGGGCGTGCTGGCGACGCGCCTGCATGCCGACGGCAGCCATGCCGACATCCTGTGCGTGCCAGGCAATCTCAGCAGCGGCGCGCTCGACGGCAGCGCATTTCTCCACATGGATGGCCAGGCGGTGTTCAAGCTCGCCGTCTCGGTGCTCGAGAAAGTGGCGAACGAAGCTCTCGATGCGGCCGGCATGACCTCGGAGCAAATCGACTGGCTGGTTCCGCACCAGGCCAATATCCGCATCATGCAAGGGACTGCCAAGAAACTCGGCCTGCCCTTGGAAAAGATGGTCGCCACGGTTTCCCAGCACGGCAATACCTCGGCAGCCTCAATTCCGCTTGCGCTCGATACCGCCGTGCGAGATGGCCGGATCAAGCCGGGCCAAAACGTGATGATGGAAGGTGTGGGGGGCGGATTCACCTGGGGTGCGGTTCTCGCACGAATGTAAATCTCGAATCAAGAACATGAGCAAATTCGCATTTGTCTTTCCCGGGCAGGGTTCGCAGGCTATCGGGATGTTGAATGGTTTCGCCGGTAATGCGGTGGTCAGCCAGACGGTGGCCGAGGCTTCGGACGCCCTGCAGTTCGATCTCGGCAAGCTGATCGCCGATGGTCCCAAGGAAGCACTCGACCTCACCACCAATACCCAGCCGGTGATGCTGACTGCGGCGGTGGCCTTCTATCGCGCCTGGATCGCGGCGGGCGGCAAGGTGCCGGCCTTGGTGGCAGGGCACAGCTTGGGCGAGTATTCTGCTCTGGTGGCAGCGGGCGTGATCGCATTCAAGGATGCCGTGCCGCTGGTACGTTTTCGCGCGCAAGCCATGCAGGAAGCAGTGCCTGTCGGGCAGGGCGGCATGGCTGCCATCCTCGGCCTGTCCGACGACGACGTGCGCGCCGCTTGCGGCGAGGCTGCCCAGGGCGAAGTGGTTGAGCCCGTCAACTTCAATGCGCCGGCGCAAGTAGTCATCGCCGGGCATAAGGCGGCGGTCGAGCGCGCCTGCGAAGCAGCCAAGGCCAAGGGTGCCAAGCGGGCGCTGCCCTTGCCGGTCTCCGCGCCCTTCCATTCCTCGCTGCTGAAGCCGGCATCGGACCGTTTGCGCGACTACATGGCCAAGCTGGATTTTGCTGCACCGCAGATCCCGCTGATCAACAATGTCGATGTCGAGATCGTACAGGACCCGCAGGCGATCAAGGATGCGCTGGTGCGCCAGGCCGCAAGCCCGGTGCGGTGGGTGGAAACCGTGCAAAGAATGGCCGCGGAAGGCGTCACCCATGTCATCGAATGCGGCCCCGGCAAGGTGCTGGCCGGACTGACCAAGCGCATCAATGGCGATCTGGTCGGCGATGCCATCGTCGATCAGGCTTCTCTCGACAAAGTGCTGGAGCAGCTCAAGTGAATCTGAACAATCAAGTGGCGCTCGTCACGGGCGCATCGCGCGGCATCGGCCGCGCCATCGCGCAGGAGTTGGCCAAGCAGGGCGCAACCGTCGTGGGTACCGCGACCTCGGCTGCGGGCGCGGACGCCATCACGGAGTATCTGGAATCGATACGCCCCGGCTGCGGCAAGGGAATGGCATTGAATGTGAACGATGCCGAAGCCTGCAATGCGATCGTCGAGCAGGTGCAAAAGGAATTCGGGGGCCTATCCATTCTCGTCAACAATGCGGGCATCACCCAAGACCAACTGGCGATGCGCATGAAGGACGAGGAGTGGGACCAGGTCATCGCCACCAATCTGACCGCAGTTGGGCGCATGTCCCGGGCCGTTCTGCGCGGCATGATGAAGGCCAAGTACGGCCGCATCATCAACATCACCTCGGTGGTGGGCTCGGCAGGCAATCCCGGACAAATGAATTACGCTGCCGCGAAGGCCGGCGTGGCCGGCATGAGCCGCGCCTTGGCGCGCGAGATCGGCAGCCGCAACATTACCGTCAATTGCGTCGCGCCGGGCTTCATCGATACCGACATGACGCGGGAACTCAGCGAGCAGCAAACAAGCGCGCTGATGCAACAGATTCCCCTTGGCCGCTTCGGCATGCCGGAGGATATCGCTGCCGCAGTTGGATTTCTTGCTTCACCGCAAGCCGGTTATATCACTGGCACGACGCTGCACGTCAATGGCGGCATGTACATGATCTGACGAATCTCTATACTTTCGGCTGCGGTTCTGTCATTACGGAAATCAAAAGTCAAAAGTGAATTTTCATTGCGCAAACCTGATAAAATGCGCGCACTTTCTGTAACCCCACTGGAGGCACACTATGTCCGATATCGAACAACGCGTTAGGAAAATCGTCGCTGAACAACTTGGCGTCGCTGAAGCTGACATCAAGAATGAGTCGTCCTTCGTCGACGATCTCGGCGCCGATTCGCTTGACACGGTCGAGCTCGTTATGGCGCTCGAAGATGAGTTCGAAATGGAAATCCCGGACGAGCAAGCTGAGAAGATCACCACCGTCCAGCAAGCCATCGATTACGCCAAGGCCCACGTCAAGGCCTGATTCGGACAAGCCTTCGTTTTTGATCGACTCCAGGAGATTTGCTTGAGCCGCTCACGTGAACGCCGCGTCGTAGTTACCGGCCTGGGCTGCGTTTCGCCGGTGGGCAACACCGTTGCCGAATCCTGGGCTGCGCTGACCGCCGGCAAGTCCGGTATCGCGACCATCACCAAATTCGACGCCACGCCTTTTTCGACGCGCTTCGCGGGCGAAGTGAAGGGCTTCAATATCGAGGACTACATCCCCGGTAAGGAAGCGCGCCACATGGACACCTTCATCCATTACGGCATGGCGGCCGGCATCCAGGCAATCCAGGACAGCGGGCTTGCCGTCACCGAGGAAAACGCTGAGCGAATCGGCGTGATCGTCGGCTCCGGCATCGGCGGCCTGCCGATGATCGAAGAGACGCATAGCGAGCTGGTCAATCGTGGACCACGCCGCATCAGCCCCTTCTTCGTGCCGGCATCGATCATCAACATGATTTCTGGTCACCTTTCGATTAAGTACGGAATCAAGGGACCGAATCTCGCCATCGTCACGGCCTGCACCACCGGCTTGCATTGCATCGGTGCTGCTGCTCGCATGATCGAGTACGGCGATGCCGACGCCATGATCGCCGGCGGCGCCGAATCGACGGTATCGCCGCTCGGAGTTGGCGGCTTTGCCGCGGCACGTGCCCTGTCCGGGCGCAACGACGATCCGGCAACGGCTTCGCGGCCGTGGGACAAGGATCGCGATGGCTTCGTATTGGGTGAAGGCGCCGGCGTCATGGTGCTGGAGGAATACGAACACGCGAAGGCACGCGGCGCCAAAATTTATGCTGAAGTCCTCGGCTTTGGCATGAGCGCCGACGCGTATCACATGACCGCACCGCTGGAAGATGGCGACGGCGCCCGCCGCTGCATGGTGGCCGCGCTGAAGAATGCCGAAATCAATCCCGACGAGGTGGATTACGTGAATGCGCACGGCACTTCCACGCCCTTGGGCGATATCGCGGAAACCGTGGCCATCAAGCGTGCGCTGGGCGAGCATGCCGGCAAGGTCGTCGTCAATTCCACCAAGTCGATGACCGGGCACCTGCTGGGCGGCGCGGGCGGTCTGGAATCGGTATTCACCGTCCTGGCCGTGCATCATCAGGTGTCTCCGCCGACCATCAACATCTTCAATCAGGATCCCGCCTGCGATCTTGACTATTGCGCCAACACCGCGCGCGAAATGCCCATCAACGTGGCGGTAAAGAATTCCTTCGGCTTCGGCGGCACGAACGGAACGCTCGTCTTCGGCAAACTCTGACCACCGTTTCCTTCCAAGGGAAGGAAACGGTCCACCTTCGCAATCGCTGGGTCTTCACACCTTCGCCATGTCCATCGCGGTCTCTGTGGTGGTGCGACCTTCAAGACTGCTGCTTACGGCAGTGGCCGCCATGTGTGCTGCGGTCTCGGCCATCGGCGTTTTAATCGCCAGCGCAAGCATCGGCGAACTCGCCGTTACGACACGCTTCGTACTGGCTCTCTCCTGTCTTTTCCTTGCGTTTTTTGGGTTTTATCATACCGTCCGGAACCGGAAAGCCCACCATATCGACATCTCCGGTAACGGGCAAATCCGCCTGGGGGAAGCTGGTGCTCGAAATGCCTCTTGTCAGGAGCGAAACCGGCCTCATCTGAGTGATTTGAATGAAGGCGCACAGGCTGTGCGGCTGCTGAAGGATTCGACGATTTGGCCAGGCATGCTCCTGCTGCGTCTGCAAGCAGCCGATGAAAGAGTCACGGTAGTGCCCATCTTGCCCGATTGCGTGTCACGCGACGAGTTTCGGGCCTTGTCGGTAGCGTGCCGTTGGTGCGCGACACACAGTGAATCGGAGCATGGAAAGGCAAATGCATAAATTTGCTTGCTTCGATTGAACTAATCTTGTTTCTTTCAGTCAACTGAGCAAGCCGCGTGCATGTTGCGATAAACAAGGGAATGGGGATTGACGACAGAACGCGACATTGACCAACTGCTTGTCGAGCGTGTCCAGCGCGGCGATAAAAAGGCGTTCGAGCTCCTGGTATCCAAGTATCAGAGGAAGCTGATGCGGCTCGTGTCGCGGCTCGTGCGCGACCAGGCGGAAGCGGAGGACGTGGTGCAGGAAGCCTTCATCAAGGCCTATCGCGCCTTGCCGCAATTCCGGGGCGACTCGGCGTTTTATACCTGGCTATACCGCATCGGCATCAACACTGCGAAGAACTATCTGGTGACGCAGGGGCGACGCGCGCCTACCTCTACCGAGGCGGATGCTGAAGAGGCAGAAACTTTTGACGATGGGGAACACCTAAGAGATATCAACACGCCGGAATCCATGCTCGCCACCAAGCAGATTGCAGAGACGGTGAATGTGGCGATGGATGCCTTGCCCGACGAATTGCGCATTGCAATTACGTTGCGTGAAATCGAAGGCTTGAGCTACGATGAAATCGCCGAGGCAATGGGATGTCCCATCGGAACGGTGCGCAGCCGCATCTTCAGAGCCCGCGA
Source organism: Pseudomonadota bacterium (assembly GCA_023391395.1). GTDB lineage: Bacteria > Pseudomonadota > Gammaproteobacteria > Burkholderiales > Burkholderiaceae_D > Noviherbaspirillum. Next base: position 455 of record JAEWBA010000014.1, on the reverse strand, counting down.
AGCGATCGCGGAGAAATTGAGGCCCTTGCTTGGTACAGCCATAGACAAGCGCTGGTAGCAGAAAAAAGTACGTAGAAACAGGAATTTGGAATTCGAACAGGGGCAGGCCCAGGCTTGAGTGGGGTAGCGATGAATACGAAAGAAGTGGCACAAGAACAAATTTCGGCGCTTGCCGATGGAGAGCTCGAGGGCTCACAGGTGGACCTCGCCTTTGCGGCCTTGCGCGATCAGGAGCGCCAGGCAGACTGGGTCATCTACCATCAGATCGGCGAAGTGTTGCGGTCTGACGACATGGCCGTTCGCTTGAGCCCGGGTTTTTCGGCACGCATGTCGGCCTTGCTGGAGCAGGAGCCGGCCATCGTCGCTCCCATGCGTCAGCCTGATGCGGCCCCGGAGCGCGCACGTCGCCGCTGGACCATCCCAAGCATGGCCGCTGCGGCCGCTGTGGCCACCGT
>JAEWBA010000320.1 GCA_023391395.1 Pseudomonadota bacterium | reverse complement strand
CCGGTGGCGAACGGCGGCATGTTGTAGTGAAGCATGAAGCGATCCGAGTACTCGCCCATGAGCGCATCGATCTTCTGCTCGTCGCGCGCCGTGCCCAGCGTCGCCACGACCAGCGCCTGGGTTTCGCCACGGGTGAACAAGGCGGAACCGTGGGTGCGGGGCAGAACGCCGTTGCGGATCGAAATCGGGCGCACGGTACGGGTGTCGCGTCCATCGATACGCGGCTCGCCGTCGAGGATTTGCGAACGGACGATCTTCGCTTCGAGATCGAACAGGATGCCGCCGACTTCGGCAGAATCCGGCGCGCCGGTACCAGCGGCGGCCGCTTCGGCAGCCAGTGCGGCATTCACTTCGGCGCTTACGGTATTAAGCTTGGCGGTGCGCGCCTGCTTGTCCTTGGTCTGATAGGCTTCGCGCAGCTTGGCTTCGGCCAGCTCCGTCACGCGCGCGATCAGGGTTTCATTCTTGGCCGGCGGCGTCCATTCCACTTCCGGCTTGCCGCCGTCGCGCACCAGCTCGTGGATGGCATCGATCACGGCCTTCATCTGCTCGTGGCCGTAAACCACGGCACCCAGCATGACTTCCTCGGTCAACTGGTTCGCTTCGGATTCCACCATCAGGACGGCCTGTTCAGTGCCGGCGACGACCAGATCCATTTCCGAGCGCTCAAGCTGGGAAGCGGTCGGATTCAGTACGTACTGGCCATCGATGTAGCCGACACGGGCGGCACCGATCGGGCCATTGAAGGGAATGCCGGCTACGCACAGGGCGGCGGAGGCGCCGATCATCGAAGCGATGTCCGGATCGATTTCCGGATTGACCGACAGCACATGGATGATGACCTGCACTTCGTTCAGATAGCCTTCCGGGAACAGCGGGCGGATCGGACGGTCGATCAGGCGCGAGGTCAGCGTTTCCTTCTCGGACGGCCGGCCTTCACGCTTGAAGAAACCGCCAGGGATACGGCCGGCGGCATAACTCTTTTCCATGTAATCCACGGTCAGCGGAAAAAAATCCTGGCCCGGCTTGACGTCCTTCTTCGCCACGACCGTCGCCAGCACGACGGTGTCTTCCACGGATACCATCACGGCGCCGGAAGCCTGGCGGGCGATCTCGCCGGTTTCGAGCGTGACTTGATGCTGCCCGTACTGGAAGGTTTTGGTAACTTTATTGAACACGGTGTTTCCTTTCTATTTTTGCCGACAGATTTTCAGGCGCTGTCGTTCACCTCACCACGGATGGCCGGCCACGCATGACTGGCCATCTTGCTGCATGCGAACCGCAGAAAAACAAAATGCCCGCATCAGCGCACTGACGCAGGCATTTTCTACATTAGACCCGGACAGGAATTCGGCAAGGAATTACTTGCGCAGGCCAAGTTTTTCGATCAGCGCGCGATAGCGGTTCGCGTCCTTGCCCTTCAGGTAGGAGAGCAGGCGCTTGCGGCGGTTCACCATCATGATCAGGCCGCGACGGGAGTGGTGGTCCTTGGTATGAGCCTTGAAGTGATTGTTGAGTTCGTTGATGCGCGCAGTGAGCAAGGCAACCTGGACTTCCGGAGAACCGGTATCGTTCTGACCGCGGGCGTTGTCCGCGATAATGGCGGCCTTGTTGATGTTTTCGACTGACATGACTGACCTTTCACATGCGGTAAACGGAGTCGCAACCCCATATACCGTGAACAATTGAAAAAATAATCTGGTCAAACGACCAGGACGCGAAGTATATCGGAAATGGCCTGTCTCTTCAAATACTTAGCGTTACAGGGACCGGCACTACTCATATTGTTTCGGAGCGGCAAAAGGAAATCCCATGAGAATCGCTCATCTTCTGGCGGCGGCGACCTTGGCAGCGGTGGCGGCCGGTTGCGCCACCGTAGCGCCTGGGGAAACGGAAGACCAGGTGGTCGCCAAGCTCGGCCAGCCCACCCATCGCTATCGGGACGGTACCGACCATCTCCTGGAATATGCCTACGGGCCGAGCGGGCAATATACCTATATGGCGCGTATTGGCCCGGATGGACGTCTTGTTTCTTATGAACAAGTTTTGACCACCCAAAAATTCGCCACTCTCAAGCTCGGCCAAGCCACCAAGGAAGATGTGCTCAAGGCCGTCGGGGCTCCCAGCGAGACATCCTATCTGCCACGGCGCGACCTCGAGGTGTGGTCCTACCCCTACAAGGAAGCCGGCGCCTGGAACTCCATCATGAACATCCATTTCGACCGCGCCGGCATCGTGCGGGAACTGGTCAACACTCCCGATTTGCGCTACGAGCCCGACGGACTGTTCTCCTTCGGGCTTTTCGGTCGTTAGCACTCCTCTTGAAATCTTTCGGCGTGAAAGCATATAGGGGGCATCGGAGTACTCCTCCGCGCAACCAATATGAAAGGGACGAACGATGAATCTGGTACTACGCAATGGCCTGCCTGCGCCGACCGGCTTTCGGCCTCATGGTTTCGAAGAAATGGAACGCTTGATGGATTCGATGCTGCAGCGCTTCCTCATGCCAAGCGGAGCCGCGAGCAGCGACACCCGGCAAGCGGAGACGATTTCCGTGCCCCGCATGGACGTCGCCGAGAGCGACGCTGCCTATCGCGTCGAAGCTGAACTTCCCGGCGTGAAAAAGGAAGACATCAAGGTTTCCGTCCGCGAGGGACAGGTAACGCTGGAAGCCGAAATCAATCAGTCTACCCAAGCCCAGGAAGGCGAACGACTGCTCTACAGCGAGCGCGTGACGCGCAAATTTTCTCGCAGTTTCAAGCTGCCGATGGAGACGGATGAAGACAACATCGAGGCGAAATTCGAGAATGGCGTGCTGACCCTGGTTCTGCCGAAAAAGCAGCCAACGCCGGCACGCACCATCGCCATCCAGTAAATCCAGCGTCTGCCAAAAGCAAAAGCGCCTGCATCATGCAGGCGCTTTTTTCATTTCAGCCGAATCAAAGCTGCGGGTTCAGCTTCTCCGCCTTCGACTGCAGCTTGTTGAGCGCCGCCAGATAGGCTTTCGCCGAGGCCACAACGATATCGGGGTCGGCGCCGACCCCATTGACGATGCGGCCGGATTTGGACAGGCGCATGGTCACCTCGCCTTGCGATTGCGTGCCGGTGGTAATCGCATTCACCGAAAACAGCAGCAGCTCGGCCCCGCTTTGCGCTTTCGCCTCGATGGCATTCACGGTTGCATCGACCGGGCCGTTGCCTTGCCCTTCGCACGCGAATTCCTTGCCATCCATGGTGAACACCACCTTGGCGCTCGGCCTCTCTCCGGTTTCGGAATGCTGCGCCAGCGATACGAAGCGGTAGCTTTCATTGTCTTGCGAGCTTTGCTCGTCGGCGACCAGCGCCATGATGTCCTCATCGAAGATGTCGGCCTTGCGGTCGGCGAGATCCTTGAAACGCGCGAATGCCGCATTGACTTCCGTTTCCGAATCCATCTCGATGCCCAGATCTTCCAGGCGCTGCTTGAAGGCATTGCGTCCCGATAGCTTGCCCAGCACGATCTTGTTGGCGGTCCAGCCCACATCTTCGGCGCGCATGATCTCGTAGGTGTCGCGCGCCTTCAATACGCCGTCCTGATGGATGCCGGAAGCATGCGCAAAGGCGTTGGCACCCACCACCGCCTTGTTGGGCTGCACCGCGAATCCGGTGACTTGCGAAACCAGCTTGGATGCCGGCACAATCTGCGTGGTGTCGATGCCCAAGTCAAGCTGGAAATAATCCTTGCGGGTCCTGACCGCCATGACGACTTCTTCGAGGGAGCAATTCCCCGCGCGCTCGCCCAGGCCGTTGATGGTGCACTCGATCTGGCGTGCGCCGCCAATCGTCACACCGGCCAGCGAATTGGCTACCGCCATACCCAGATCGTTGTGGCAGTGCACGGACCAAATCGCCTTGTCGCTGTTGGGGACCCGTTCGCGCAGGGTCTTGATGAAATTCCCGTACAACTCCGGCACTGCATAGCCGACCGTGTCCGGCACATTGATCGTGGTGGCGCCCTCGGCGATCACTGCCTCCAACACTCGACAGAGAAAGTCGAGATCGCTGCGATAGCCGTCTTCCGGGCTGAATTCAACGTCCGCCACCAGGTTGCGCGCAAAGCGCACCGATTGCTTGGCCTGCTCAAGCACCTGCTCCGGCGTCATGCGCAGCTTCTTTTCCATGTGCAAAGCCGACGTGGCGATGAAGGTGTGGATGCGCTTCCTCTCCGCCGCCGCCAGCGCTTCGGCTGCACGCGAGATATCGCGGTCGTTGGCGCGCGACAAGGAACAGACGGTGGAGTCCTTGACGATGCCGGCGATGGTCTTGATCGCCTCGAAATCTCCTGGAGACGCCGCTGCGAAGCCGGCTTCGAACACATCCACCTTCAGGCGCTCCAGTTGCCTCGCGATGCGGATTTTTTCATCCTTGGTCATCGAGGCGCCCGGGGATTGTTCGCCATCACGCAAGGTG
>JAEWBA010000240.1 GCA_023391395.1 Pseudomonadota bacterium | reverse complement strand
TTCGCCGGGATGCAGATCCCCATCCTCGGTATGGGTATAGCCGGCATTGTCGGACATGCGCTCGGGCATCAGGTGGCGGCGATTGGACGTCGCGTAGATGAGAACATTGTCCGACTGCGCGGCGATGCTGCCGTCCAGCGCCACTTTGAGCGCCTTGTAACCGCCCTCCCCTTCCTCGAAGGACAAGTCGTCGCAGAAGACGATGAAGCGCTCCGGGCGGCCGGCGATCAGATCGACGATGTCCGGCAAATCGGCGAGGTCGTCCTTGTCCACTTCGATCAGGCGCAAGCCATTCTCTGCATAGCGGTTCAGACAGGCCTTGATCAGGGAAGACTTACCCGTGCCGCGCGCGCCGGTGAGCAGGACATTGTTCGCCGGCTTGCCATGCACGAACTGGCGCGTGTTCTGCTCGATCTGCTGCTTTTGCAGCTCGATGTTGTGCAAGTCCTCCAGGGTGATGCTGGACAGGTGCTGGATGGGCTGCAACCAGCCGCGGCCGCCGCTTGCCGCCTTGCGCCAGCGGAAGGCAATGCCTGCATCCCAGTCGGGCGCCAGGCGCGCGGGCGGCAGGATGGATTCAAGCCGCTCCAGCAGAGCTTCGGCACGCGCGAGGAATTGGTCGAGCTGGCTCATGAGCGGTAATCGGCGTTGATGCTGACGTAGTCGTGCGACAAGTCGCAGGTCCAGACGGTCGCGCTGGCGCTTCCGCGCGCGAGCTTGACCCGGATCGTGATCTCGCTCTGCTTCATCACCCGCTGCCCATCGGCTTCCTGGTAATCCGGGTTGCGGCCGCCGTTCCTGGCCACCCAGACATCGTCCAGGTAAAGCTGGATTTTCGATACATCTAGGTCGTCGATGCCGGCATAGCCGATCGCCGCCAGAATGCGGCCGAGATTGGGATCAGAAGCATAGAAGGCAGTCTTGACCAGCGGCGAATGGCCGATCGAATAGGCGACGCGGCGGCACTCCTCGATGCTGGCACCCTCTTCCACCGCGATGGTGATGAACTTGGTCGCGCCCTCGCCGTCGCGCACGATCATCTGCGCCAGCTCGCGCGACAATCCGATCACGGCCTCGGCCAGGGCGGCGTACTCAGGCGACTCGGTGTCGTTGACTTCGAGCGGGGCGGCACCGGTGGCGATCAGCATGAAGGAATCGTTGGTGGAGGTGTCGCCGTCGATGGTGATGGCATTGAAGGACTGGTCGGCCGCTTCCTTGACCAGGTGCTCCAGCACCGGTTGGGCGACGCGCGCATCGGTGGCGACGAAGCCAAGCATGGTCGCCATATTCGGCTTGATCATGCCGGCGCCCTTGCTGATGCCGGTCAGTGTGATGGTGTGGCCGCCGATGTTCACCGTGCGCGATGCCGCTTTGGGCTGCGTATCGGTGGTCATGATGGCTTCGGCGGCGTTGTACCAGTTATCGGTCTTCAGATTTTCCAGCGCCTGCGGCAAGCCGGCCTGGATGCGGTCGACCGGCAAGGGCTCGAGAATGACGCCGGTCGAAAACGGCAGGATCTGTGCCACGTCGCAGCCCAGCAGATCGGCCAGCGCGCTGCAGGTTGCGTTTGCCGCCGCCAGCCCGGCCTCGCCGGTGCCGGCGTTGGCATTGCCGGTATTGACCACGAGCGCGCGGATCGGGGTGCCCGACAGGCGCACCGCTTCGAGATGCGCCTTGCAGACCTGCACCGGGGCCGCGCAGAAACGGTTCTTGGTGAATACGCCGGCCACTGTCGCCGTCGGCGCCAGTTTCATGACTAGGAGATCCTTGCGGTTGGCTTTGCGCACGCCGGCTTCGGCGTGACCGAGTTCGAGGCCGGCGACGGGCTTGAGGTCGGCGGCGACAGGGAGCGGAAGATTGACAGCCATAGAGGGAAGTAATTGTGCCGAGTACGGCGGGTTGGATGATTCAGGACGCTATTGTAATCGCATCCCCTCTGCTTGCAGACGACAGCTACCGGTTCGGCTGCGTGTGCGGCCCGTAAAAAGCAAAAGGGCGGGTTTCCCCGCCCTTCAGCCTGTTTGCCACCCTCAAGCCAGGCGGCCGTGGCATTGCTTGTACTTCTTGCCGCTGCCGCAGGGACAGGGATCGTTACGGCCGACTTTGGGAACCGCATTCACCATCGGTTGCATCCGGGTGTCCTCGGCCACTGCGGTGGGCGCCAGCAATTCCTCCGGCGCCGCCTCGGGATTGAAGTCGGCGTGCTGATAATGCACGTTCGCCAGTTGCGGCTGGGCCATCTCGGCCTCGGCGGCATCCGCCTCTTCACGTGACTGGATGCGGACCGTCATGATGATGCGCACCACTTCGTTCCTGATCAGGTCGAGCATCTGGCCGAACAGCTCGAAGGCTTCGCGCTTGTATTCCTGCTTCGGATTCTTCTGGGCGTAACCGCGCAGGTGGATGCCCTGGCGCAGGTGATCAAGCGCCGCCAGGTGCTCGCGCCAATGGCTGTCGACGCTCTGCAGCATCACACTGCGCTCGAAGCCGGAGAAGGCGTCGCGGCCGATAGCCGCGACCTTGGCCTCGTAAGAAGCGTCCGCCGCCTTGAGCACGCGCTCCAGCAAGTCCTCGTCGGTCAGATTCGGTTCGGCTTCGAGCATCTTCGCCAGCGGCACTTCGAGTTGCCACTCGCCGGCCAGCACCGATTCCAGACCCTTGATATCCCACTGCTCTTCCATCGATTGTTCCGGCACGTGCTCGCGGAACAGGTCGGTGAACACGCCCTGGCGCAACGAAGCGATGGTCGCGGAAATGTCGAGCGACTCCAGCAATTCGTTGCGCTGCTGATAGATGACCTTGCGCTGGTCGTTGGCGACGTCGTCATACTCGAGCAATTGCTTGCGGATGTCGAAGTTGCGCGCCTCCACCTTGCGCTGTGCCGATTCGATCGAGCGCGTGACGATGCCCGCCTCGATCGGCTCGCCCTCGGGCATCTTGAGGCGGTCCATGATGGCGCGCACGCGGTCCCCCGCGAAGATGCGCAGCAGAGGGTCGTCCAGCGACAGATAGAAACGCGAGGAGCCGGGGTCGCCCTGGCGGCCGGAACGGCCGCGCAACTGATTGTCGATGCGGCGCGATTCATGGCGTTCGGTGCCGATGATATGCAGGCCGCCGGCCGCCACTACCTGCTCGTGCAGCGTCTGCCACTCGCCGCGCAGCTTGTCAGCGCGCTCGCGCTTTTCGGCCTCGCTCAGATTGGGGTCGGCTTCGATGAACTGGATCTGCTTTTCGACATTGCCGCCCAGGACAATATCGGTTCCCCGGCCTGCCATGTTGGTGGCGATGGTGAACTGCTTCGGCCGGCCCGCCTGCGCCACGATTTCCGCCTCGCGCGCGTGCTGCTTGGCATTGAGCACGTTGTGCGGCAGCTTGGCCTTGTTCAGGATGTTCGACAACAGCTCGGAGTTCTCGATCGAAGTCGTGCCCACCAGCACCGGCTGGCCGCGCTCGTAGCAATCCTTGATGTCGGCCAGCATCGCGTCGTACTTTTCCTGCGCGGTCTTGTAGACCTGGTCCTGGCGGTCCTTGCGCTGGCTGGGCTTGTTGGGCGGCACCACCACCGTTTCCAGGCCATAGATTTCCTGGAATTCGTAGGCTTCGGTATCCGCCGTCCCGGTCATGCCGGCCAGCTTGGCGTACATGCGGAAGTAATTCTGGAAGGTGATCGAGGCCAGCGTCTGGTTCTCGTTCTGGATCTTCACGCCTTCCTTGGCTTCGACCGCCTGATGCAGGCCGTCCGACCAGCGACGTCCGGTCATCAGGCGACCGGTGAATTCGTCGACGATGATGACTTCGCCGTTCTGCACCACGTAATGCTGGTCCTTATGGAACAGCGTATGGGCGCGCAATGCCGCGTAGAGATGGTGGATCAGCGTGATGTTGGAGGCGTCGTACAGCGATGCGCCCTCGGGCAGCAGGCCCATGCGCGTCAGGATCTCCTCGGCCTTCTCGTGGCCGGCCTCGGTCAGCAGCACCTGGTGCGATTTCTCGTCCTTGGTAAAGTCGCCAGGAACCTCGATCTTGCCCTTGCCGTCCGGCGTTTCCTCGCCGATCTGCTGGGTCAGCAACGGCGGCACCTGGTTCATCTTCACATACAGCTCGGTATGATCCTCGGCCTGCCCGGAAATGATCAGCGGCGTGCGCGCCTCATCAATCAGGATGGAGTCGACTTCATCGACGATGGCGAAATTCAGGCCGCGCTGCACACGGTCGCCGGAGTCATAGACCATGTTGTCGCGCAAATAGTCGAAGCCGAATTCATTGTTGGTGCCGTAGGTGATATCGGCCGCATAGGCAGTCTGCTTGACGCCATGATCCATCTGCGACAGGTTGACGCCGGTGCTCAGGCCCAGCCAGCCGTACAGCTTGCCCATCCATTCGGCATCGCGCTGCGCCAGGTAATCGTTGACCGTCACTACATGCACGCCCTTGCCGGAAAGAGCGTTCAGATAAGCGGGCAGGGTCGCCATCAGCGTCTTGCCCTCGCCCGTTCCCATTTCGGAAATCTTGCCTTGATGGAGAACCATGCCGCCGATCAGCTGCACGTCGAAATGCCGCATCTTCAAGACGCGTTTGCTTGCCTCGCGACAAACGGCAAAGGCTTCTGGCAGGAGGTCATCGAGCTGTTCGCCCTTGGCGATGCGTTCCTTGAATTCCGGCGTCTTGGCTTGCAGCTCGGCGTCGGACAGCTTTTCCATGGCCGGCTCAAGCGCATTGATCTGGCGCACGGTCTTCTGGTATTGCTTGATGAGCCGCTGATTGCGGCTGCCGAAAATCTGGGTCAGTAGTGACATGCTTGGATTCTTGGAAAAAAGGCTTGAACAAGCCCAGGGCCCCGGAGCAGCCCGACGCCGACTAAATTGCGGATTTTAGCATGGGCCCCAAGCCGTTCCGGCGACGCCCGGGCGGACGAAGCAAAAGGATTGCGCTTCGACAAGTCTGACCGGACCACGGGTTTGCGTGCAGTCTTCACGCATGCGAACGCAGATGGGGATTATCGACGGGGAAACAAGGTGGGCTGCGCGATTGATGCGCCGGCGCGGTGACTATTTGCCCATCAAGGCTGCCATCTTGGCCTGGCTGGCGCCAGCTTCGAGGAATTTGTTGGGATCTTGAGGTATGCCCTTGACGCGTACTTCGAAGTGCAGGTGCGCGCCGGTCGAGCGCCCGGTGGAGCCGATCTTTGCAACCAGTTGACCGCGCCGCACGAT